>JAQVEB010000020.1 GCA_028698105.1 Petrimonas sp.
GATGGATTTCGGTTTGCGCGGATGTTTTGTGTTCGGCATCCGATAAAATATCCTTCACCACCTGCTTGAGGTCGGTAATATCTTTTTTCATATCAAACAGAACCTGATACAGGATTTCCCGTTCGTTGGCAAACGATCTTTGCTCGGAATCGTGGAGCGAGGATGCAAGAACGGGTAGCATGCCCACTTCGTTTTCGGGTAAATACCGTTTTAATATTTCGGGGGTTATAATGGGCTCCTGTTCAATGATGGAGATTTGTTCCGTAATATTTTTCAGTTGACGCACGTTTCCCGGCCAGCGGTAATTTTTGATCATTTCTTTTGCCGCATCGGTAAGGCTGATGGCCGGCATCATGTATTTTTCGGCGAAATCGCCGGCAAACTTCCTGAACAGAAGCGGAATGTCCTCCCGACGGTCGCGAAGAGCCGGCACCCGGATGGGTACGGAATTCAACCGGTAATACAGGTCTTCCCTGAACTTCCCTTTTTCCACGGCTTGCACCATGTTGGTGTTTGTGGCGGCTACGACGCGTACATCGCTTTTTTCAACTTTCGATGAACCCACTTTAATAAATTCGCCCGTTTCCAACACGCGTAACAGACGAGCCTGTGTGGAGAGCGGCAGTTCGGCAATTTCGTCCAGAAAAAGCGTTCCGCCGTCAGCCACTTCAAAATAACCTTTGCGTGCTGCTGTGGCGCCGGTAAACGACCCTTTTTCGTGGCCGAAAAGCTCGGAGTCAATGGTTCCTTCGGGGATGGATCCGCAATTTATGGCAAAATAGGCGCCGTGTTTCCTGCGGCTGTATTGATGAATTATCTGGGGGAAATTTTCTTTTCCCACGCCGCTTTCACCCGTGATCAGCACGGAAAGGTCGGTAGGAGCAACCTGCAAAGCAACGTCAATTGCCCTGTCAAGTTCGGGTGAAACACCAATGATTCCGAAACGTTGTTTAACCTGCTGTATATTTTGTTTTGCCATAAAAATTTATTCGCGGTTCTGTCCATTTTCAAGTGGGGAACAATTTACCAAAGGTAACACATTTATTTTGATTGAGCTAATGCGTAGGTTTGCGTTCTCAGAAAATCGCCCAGTTCTTTTACGTTCTTGAATTCGCTGATTTTTTCGGGAGAGATCGGTTCGCCGAAGGTGAGGATCATTTCTTTTCCCTTTTTGTTGTAAAGCTCGTGACACAATCCGAGTGTGCGGATGATCCATCCGAAAATGCCCAGCGCGTAATAGCGGGGAGAATTTCCTCCGGAAATGTGTATCGGGATAACCGGAACGCGGGCTTTTTGGATGAGTTTGAGTACGGAAGGCTGCCATTCGCGGTCTTCTATGGTGATTTTCAATCCCTTCCGAACAAAATCTTCCACGGCTCCCGCGGGGAAAAACCCAAGCGGCCGGCCATGGCGAATATGATCAATGGATTCTTTTATTCCGTTGAGCGACACGGTTTTTATTTCGTCTGTTTTTTTGTATGGGTTTACGGTGATAAAATTATCGGCCATGGTATCAATGATTCCTAAAATGAAATTCACCATCATTTTAAAACTGTTCACCCTGCTTCCTACAGCTTCGATGATGGCAATTCCGTCCACATGTCCGTAGGAATGGTTTGAAACAGTGATAAATGGCTTTTCCTTGAAATTTTCGAGAACATTTACGTTCCGCAACGTTCGTTTTATTTCCAGTTTATCGAGCACATCCTTACAAAAAGCGGGGCCGGTTAAATGTTTGGAATTATCGTATATCCGGTTTACGTTTTGCAATCCGGATATTTTTGTTCCGTATTTGATGAGAAGATCGCCGTATTTTCCCCTGAAAGCGGGGTGCCATTGGCGTATATCGTCCGGCCCAATCAGTATATCTTTCATAAAAACCCTTCTTACAGCAATTTAATAAAATATTGCCGCAAATAAACGTGCCGCGAGAGGTCTATTTACGGTAATACGATAGATTAAAAAATGTAAAAGTATAATTTTTAATTCAATTTTTTTATCATTTCGATAATTTCCCTGCCAATATTTTCTGCTTCGTCGTGAGATTTGGCTTCGGAATATATTCGAATAATGGGCTCTGTATTTGATTTGCGCAAATGCACCCACTTGTCGGGAAAGTCTATTTTCACGCCGTCAATGTCCGTTACTTTCTCGTCTTTGAACTTGTCTTTGAGCGCAGCCAGAACGCTGTCGGTATCTATATCGGGAGTAAGTTCGATTTTCTGTTTCGACATGTAATAATTGGGGTAAGTTGCACGCAATTCACTCGTTTTCTTCCCCGATTTTGCCAAATGGGTCAAAAAAAGCCCAATTCCTACCAAGGCATCGCGTCCGTAATGGGAAGCCGGATAGATAACCCCTCCGTTTCCTTCACCGCCGATAACGGCGTTCACCTCTTTCATTTTCGCAACCACATTCACTTCGCCTACGGCGGCGGCATAATATTTTCCGCCGTGCGATTCGGTGACGTCGCTCAAAGCGCGGCTGGAACTCAGGTTTGAAACGGTGTTCCCCGGCGTATGCCGCAGGATGTAGTCCGACACGGCCACCAACGTGTATTCTTCACCAAACGGGTCACCGTTTTCGCAATAGATGGCCAACCTGTCCACATCGGGATCCACCGCAAAACCCGCATCGGCTTTCGAGCTTTTCATCAACGCTGCCAGTTCGGTAAGATTTTGTGGGAGCGGTTCCGGGTTATGCGAAAAATTACCGTGCGCCGAGCAGTGCAATTTGAATACTTCTTTGATACCCAGCGCATACAGCAACTCCGGTATGGCAATGCCTCCCACGGAGTTTACCGCATCTACCGCCACGCGTAGGTTTGCGGCTTTTATGGCTTCAACATCTACCAATTCCAGCGAAAGCACATGTTGGATGTGTGCGTGGAGATATTGTTTCCGGGTGATCTTGCCGATTTCCTCAACGGACGAAAAAACAAAATCTTCCGCTTCGGCAACGCGCAATATTTCCTCGCCTTCTTCGGCGTTCAGAAACTCTCCGTTCGCATTCAGCAACTTAAGCGCGTTCCATTGTTTGGGGTTGTGGCTGGCAGTGAGAATAATACCGCCGGCGGCGTTTTCTTCGGTAACGGCAAGCTCGGTTGTGGGAGTTGTCGCCCAATCAATATCAATTACATCGAATCCCATTCCGGTGAGCGTTCCGGTTACAATTTGATGCACCATTTTGCCGGACAGGCGCGCATCGCGGCCAACAACGATCTTTTTATCTTTTTCTCCTAAATTCTTTTGAATGAAAGTGGCGTAGGCGGCTGTGAACTTTACAATATCGAGCGGCGTGAGCGCTTCTCCCGATTTTCCGCCAATGGTGCCGCGGATGCCTGAAATTGATTTTATAAGTGTCATATATCGTTGAATTTAGTTGGTCGAACTGTAAGGCTCTTCAATCCGGTATTTGATGAAGTTGTAATAGGTGGGTTGATAATTCGGTGCTTTGTCTTCGGGGAGCCCGCTGTTAAACGGCACGATCATTTTCACCTCGCCCAAATGGCCTACGTAAGCCAAAGGAACCACCCAGGCAACAGCCGGATAAGTAGCCGAGTTGCCAAAAACCAGTATCTGCGGATCTACGGAAGTCATGTTGGAATACTTCGTGGTGTCGGTTTTCATAAAATATTCCAACCCGCTGAACCTTACGTAAACTTCCTCACCGATCGAGGCTCTTCTTCCGCCCCTGTCAATCACATTGAAATAGACGCCCGTAGCCGGATCGCGATAAAATTCGTTTGGCGCGAACGTTGAATCGGCGGGATATTCATCGAGCACTTTAATGTTGTTTTCGGCAATAAAGTTTTTTATTGCTTTCGATTCGTCTTTCAGGTAATCGGCGTACGTTTTGGTTTTATTGCACGAACTGTTGAGGATTAAGGTGCCGATAACGGCGAGTATGATAAAACTTATTTTTCTCATTTTTAGCGATAAAATTAAATTGACTACAAAAATAAGCATTCAACTTTAAAAAAGTGTTATTTATGTGGGAATAAACTATTATCTATTCTTAAAAAACGGATGAACGCGATTTATTGGAGCGATTCCTTTAGTGTTGCAGAATATTTTTCAAGCCCTTTTTCAAAAACCTGCATTGCCTCTTCCATGGTTCCGTAAAATTCGCCGCCGGAAGCGTTCAGATGGCCGCCGCCGTCGAAAAATTCGGCGGCAAACTCATTGCAGGCAAAGCTTCCGTGTGAGCGGAACGATAACTTGATCAGGTTTTCGTCTTCGCGAATAAACGTTGAAAACAGGATATTTTTTATGCTGAGCGGATAATTTACAAATCCTTCGGTATCGCCCTTGTTGTAACTGAATTGTTTTTGGTCTTCTTTCGAGAGGTAAATCAGCGCGGCATGAATATCGTGGTATATTTTCATGCGCTGCGAAAGAACAAAGCCCAGCAAACGAAACCTTTCTTCGGTATAATTATCGTAAACCTTGGAGTAAATGGCGTCTTTATCAATGTTTTTTCGCAACAGCAGGCTGATGATCTCGAATATTTCGGGATCGTTTGAGTTGTAGGTGAATCCGCCGGTATCGGTCATCATCCCGCAATAAATGCATTCTGCGGACTCCCGGTTGATCTTGCCGTATTCATCCAATTGATACAAGAGCCGGAAGATGAGCTCGCTGGTTGACGATATTTCGGGATGAGAAATGAACACGTCGCACGAATTTCCCGGAAACGGATGATGATCTATCAAAACTTTTTTAGCGGCGGATTTTTGCACAAAGGGCGCCATTTCTCCGTTGCGTTTGGGAACGTTAAAATCGAGGCAAAAAATTAACTCCGAATTTTCGATGATTCGCTGTCCCGCTTCGGGATTGTATTCGTAAACGAGCACCTCGTTAGCGCCTTTCATCCATCTTAAAAAATAAGGAAACGAGTTCGGAACGATCAGTTTCACGCTCTTGCCCCGGCTCACGAGATAATGGTACAACCCGAGCGACGAACCCAGCGCGTCGCCATCGGGTGAAACGTGTGTGGTGATGAGTATCTTGTCGTATTTTTCGATAAAATTTCCAATTTTATCTACTTTTTCCTGTGAAATGATGTTTGTTATAGCGGTTGTTTCCATTCAATTATTTCAGTTGTCCGGTGGGCAAATTGGGTACAAATGTACTACAAATTTATGGAAAAAGCGCCTGTTTGCGCCACATCGTGCACGTTTATCCCCATTGCGCTGCATTCTTCGGCTATCTTCGAGGCGGCGTAGCGCGATAAAGAACTGTCCAGAATAACCATTCCGGCAGAAACAAAACGAGACAATGTTTTCATGGAAAAAGTGTTGTCTTCCGACAAGATCAAATAATCCGCTGTAATGCTCTTCGACGGAATTTTATCGTTAAAAACATTCGTGGATAGGCGGATGATCCGTCGGGTTTCATGCGGAACAATGCCGTTTTCCGGTATCGCTAAAAATGTATTGCGGTTGTGAGAAAGAATCCCAATTTCGGTTATTCCCGGCCGGTTGTAAACAATAAGCCGATCTGGCGCTTTGTTTATAATTATTGCAGTTTGCGTGAGCGACAAAGCCAGCGCTGCGACTAAAAAAATGAACAGGGGGCGGAATTTTCTCTTTTCCAGAAATATAACCATCGAAAAGAGCAGCGTGAATATAAGAAAAACCTGCACGAATGTGATGTGTTTGCCGGAAAGCTGGGCGAAAGGCAATGTTTCAAAAAAATAGACAACGCGTAAAGTTGAATCGCACACAAAGACGAGTATCCATTTAAAGAAGGCAAACAACCAACTGAAAATCACGATATGCAAGCCGCTTGCCGCCGAAAAAATAAGCACGGGCAAAAGGCTATAGACCAAAATGCCGATTAACGGCACAATAATGAGGTTTGTGATGAAAAAATAGGTTGGGAAAGTCCCGAAATAATACAAAACCAACGGAAAAACGCCCAGTTGTGCCGAAAATGTTACCGTGAACATGTTTCCTATGGCTTTCGAGATTTTGTTGCGGTGAGTGAACAGTTTGTCCATTTTCGGCTTGAAAAAAAGGATAGCGAAAACGGCGGCAAAACTCATCTGAAATCCCACCTCGAACAGACTCATCGGATTGTAAAGCAGGATGAAGAAAGCGGCTATCGCGAGCGAGTTGTACGAAAATCCTTTCCGGTGAAATGCGTTTGCGCCGCAAAAAATCGTGAGCATAATGGTTGCACGGATCACCGAAACCGGCAGGCCGGCGAGAAAAGCGTAGCCCCACAGGCAGAGAATGATAAGGATTTGTTTCAACGTGTTTTTTTTGCCGGAGTTCCCTAAAAAAGAGAGCAGCGAAAAGATGATTGCGTAAATGATGCCCACGTGCAAACCGCTGACGGCCAGCACGTGTGCCGTGCCCGAAGCACGGAAAGCTTCCTGTATGTTATCGGAAAGTTCGGATTTGTATCCCAGAGTGAGCGCCGATATCAGCGCGTATTCATCGGCGTTCAATCCGAAGGATCGGTAAAACACAAGCGCTTTTGCGCGCATTTTTTGCGAAAGCGTGTAGAGCGATTTTTTTTGATTCCCCTGTTTCATCCACCGGTGGGACGGAATGTATGCCGTTCCTGCATAGCCTTTGATGCGCATGAATCTTGCATAATCGAAATCGTTCGGATTTCCGGTGTTTTTGAAGGGCTGCATTTTCGCAGAAAAAATGATCTCGTCGCCCGGTTGGAGAGAATAAGCATCGGCGTTTTTCTCGAAATAGAGAACCGCTTTCTTATCAACGGGATACGTTATTCGGATGTTTCCTCCGATGGAGCGCGGTTTTTTTTGCGGAATATCCAAGACATAACCTTTGTAAACGGCTTCCTGCGCGGGAAAACGAAAGGCTGCATAATCTTTCGATTGTTGATATTGGAAAGCGGTAATGGCAAAAATGAGCGTGAAAATACCGGCGCCGAAGACCCATCGGAAGTTATATTTCTTATTTTTCGAAAAGAAAAAGGAAGACAAGACAACCGCCGTTCCCAAAAGGCCGATATACAAAGCCGGCGGAAAGCCAGGGATGAATTCATTGGCGATAATACCGACAACAACGGGGATCAGTAATCGCAAAAAAGGTGTTTTTCCTGCAATGTTGCTCATAATGTGCAATTATGAGTAAGTTGGCTTTCGCCAAAAGGAGTAATTTACAAATTTTTCAACCGATGAATGGTTTCAACGGGATTTTCGGATGAAAACACAAAATTGCCCGCAACGAGCACATCGGCTCCTGCATCAATTAATCGTTTTCCGGTTTCGAGATTCACCCCGCCGTCCACCTCGATCAATGTGTCCGCGTTTTTTCTTGAGATCAACTCGCGCAAAACAGATACTTTTTGCACGGAGTGCTCGATGAACTTCTGCCCGCCAAAACCCGGATTTACCGACATGAGCAGAACCGTGTCCAAATCCGTCAAAATATCTTCCAGCAGCGCAACCGGTGTGTGCGGGTTCAGCGTAACGCCGGCTTTCATGCCGGCATTTTTGATTTCCTGAACAACCCGGTGCAAGTGGGTGCAGGCTTCATAATGCACGTTCATCATGTAGGCTCCTGCTGCAGCTACTTCCGATACGAATTTTTCGGGTTGCACGATCATCAGGTGTACGTCAAGCGGTTTATCGGTAACCTTTTTCAAGGTGTTTATCACCGGAAAACCGAACGAGATATTCGGAACAAAAACGCCGTCCATAATATCCAGATGTATCCAGTCGGCTTCACTTTTGTTGAGCATTTCAATGTCTTTGCCCAGATTCAGAAAATCGGCTGCGAGAAGCGAAGGAGCTATCAGATGGTTCATAGGATTTGAATGTTTCGTCAAAGTTAATGCAAAAAATCGGAAAACGAAAGAAAAATCCACTGCTAAAACCCCGCGTACCGTGCTTTTTGTTGGGGTTCACGCGGAGTTTTTTAATTCAAAAGAATATCTTTCAAACGGGAGGATAGAGGTGTTGCCCGATAAGTTCTCGCAAATCGTCTGATAATCTGTATAATAAGGTCATCAGGTTCCTCTTTTTTGTCTTTGGGCGTATTACGGCGGTTTCTGTCTGGGGCAGGGTTGTTCACTGTTTTGTTTCTCTTCGGGTTTGTAGATTAAACGTACACAATGCCGTTTTATTATACGGATGATCTAAAACACAGCGCCTTCGGTTTAAGCTAAAATAACAATAAAAAGCTTATCGGTAAACGATTTATGCGTATATTTGCCGCGTATTTTCAAATATAAAAAAGAAAAATTATGAAAAAAACAGTCCTCTTTTTAATTTTGGCTACTTTTTTTGTTGCATGCCAGCAAAATAAGCAATACACCATCAACGGAACGGTAGCCGATGCAAATTTCAACGGCAAAAACGTGTACGTTCAGGATACGGCCATGACTACCATTGATACGGCGGTTATCGAAAACGGAGCGTTTTCTTTTAAGGGAGAAGCCGATTCCACCGTTTTGCGTTTTATTCTGCTCGATGAATCGGTTCAGGCCACAGCAGCCAACCGCATTCCGGTATTGATTGAGCCGGGCAATACAATAGAGGTGAAATTCGATTCCGTAATTACCGTCACAGGCTCGCCGGTGAACGACGCTTACACCGATTTAAGAAATCAACAGCAGGAACTGAACAAAAAAGCAAGAAGCATTATCAACGAATATAATTCGGCCGAGGCCGCCGGAAAAATGACCGACTCGCTCGATGCCGAAATTACAAATGCTTTTGAGAAAGTGCGTTCCGAAATGGATAGCGTTAATTTCAGTTTTCTGAAAAACAACATCAAGAACGATCTCGGGAAGTTTATTTTTGCTTCGCAATGGCAAATGTTCAAACCGGAACAGCAGAAAGAATTGCTGGGCATGACGGACGATGCTTTCAAGGCACAACCGGCTATCCAGCGGATGACAAAACGAATTGAAAACTACGAGAATGTAGCTATTGGCAAGCCGTTTGTTGATTTCACGATGAAAGACCCGAAGGGTAACGATGTTTCCTTGTCGGATTACGCCGGAAAAGGGAAATACGTATTGGTGGATTTTTGGGCTTCGTGGTGCGGCCCGTGCCGTGATGAGATGCCCAATGTGGTAAAAGCCTACAACCAGTACAAGAATAAAGGTTTTGAAATCGTAGGAGTTTCACTCGACAGAGATCACGATAAATGGTTGCAGGGTATCAAGGACTTGAATATCACGTGGCCACAGATGTCGGATGTCATGTTTTGGGAAAGTCCCGTGGTTGATCTGTATGCCATTGAAGGAATTCCGCATACCGTGCTTCTTGACAAAGAAGGCAAAATTATCGCCAAAGACCTTCGTGGAGCAGAACTCGATGCAAAGCTGGCTGAGTTGATGAACTAAATCACCTCCGAAAACAAAAAGCCGTATTTGTCAACAAAATACGGCTTTTTTGTGTTCATAAGTATATACCCTGTGAATAATGAGGCAACCTATCGGTTGTTAAATAAACCTATTTATGTTGTTTTGCTTTGCAGAAGTGCGTTTAAACGAGGATAATCTGAAATTTATCATTATTTTTGCAAAAAAAAGAGATAAATGACTTTATATAAAAAACTGTTATTTTTTTTCATTTCAGTTTCGTTTCTGTTCACAGGCACGTTGGCGTTGAATGCACAATCCGGAAAATTCACGGTAGTTGTTGACGCAGGGCACGGAGGAAGAGACCCCGGAGCCATAGGTTCCACCACAAAAGAGAAAGATGTTGTTTTGTCCGTTGCAAAAATACTGGGCGACCTCATCGTTCAAAATAATGCAGATGTGGAAGTTTTATATACCCGTAAAAACGATACGTTTGTGGCGCTGGACAGAAGGGCAGTAATCGCAAACAACGCGAAAGCCGACCTTTTTATCTCGCTTCACTGCAATGCGCTTTCGAGAAAACAACGCTCGCCGCAAGGCGTGGAAACATTTATTTTGGGATTGCACCGGAGCAAAGACAATCTGGATGTGGCCAAAAAAGAGAACTCCGTGATCCTCCTGGAGGAAGATTATTCCAAGAAGTATGCCGGGTTTAACCCGTCGGAACCGGAGTCGTACATTATCTTTGAGTACATGTCCAATCAATATTTGAAGCAGAGCCTGTATTTGGCATCGTTGGTCCAGCACCGGTTAGTGGAAAAATCCAAAAGGGTGAATCGCAATGTACGCCAGGCCGGGTTCCTGGTTTTGCGCGAAGTGGCCATGCCGAGTATTCTCGTTGAATTGGGTTACATCAGTAACAGAGCCGATGAAAGCTACCTCAAGAGTTCAACAGGACAAAAGTCAATGGCAAATTCCATCTACGATGCATTCAAAGAATACAAGCGTGAATACGACAAAAAAAATCAGGTGTTCACGAACAACCCTGCCAAAAAAAGCAATGAAACGAAAAATACTGCAACAACAGCCGCCTCCGGCGATGTGGAGTATCGGGTACAGTTCTTGACTTCGTCGAAACAATATAGTCGGGATTCATCTGTTTTTAAAGGTTTGTCGCCGGTAAGTTCATACCGTGACGGAGCGGTTTACAAATACACTTTTGGAAGTACAACAGATCAGAACGAGATTAGTGGCATCCTGAAACAAGTACAATCCAAGTTCAAAGATGCATTTATCGTTGAGTTTAAGGATAATGTTCGTGTAAAATAATTAACAACGCGTTTTTTATGAAAACAAATTTAAGCAGAAACACCCTTATCGGGTTGGCCTTCGTGGTAAGCCTTGTGATGATCTATTTCGGAATTAATTTTCTGAAAGGCGTGAATATTTTCCAAAAACAAAACGATTACATCGCAGTTTTTCGCGATGTGCTGGGTCTCAATGTATCTTCTCCGGTTTACGTGAACGGTTACCAGATAGGGCTTGTGAATTCCATTGATATGATCAACGAGAATCCGCTGGAGTTTGGCGTACAAATCAGGCTCGATAGAGATTTTCGGGTGAAGAAAGGGAGCCGGCTCGAATTTGGAGCCGACCTTCTGGGCGGATCATCCTGTAAACTGATCATCAACGAGAGCGCAACCGAATATTTATCGCGAGGCGATACCCTTACGGGAGGCCGTTCGGCGGGGATGATGGATGGCGTGGCACGCGTGGTGCCCCGAGCCGATACTATTCTGATGCATATAGACTCGGTTGTTTTATCGCTCAACGACATTATGAGAAATCCCGCATGGCAGCAATCGGTAACGGGCATAGGCGAAACCGTGAATTCGTTGAAATTTGCGAGCAACCAGTTGAATACGGTATTAGGCACATTGAAAACCGACTTGCCGGGTATATCGCAAAACCTCAACGTTGTATCTTCTGACCTGAAAGACGTGAGTGAAAAATTAAATTCCATGGACGTGAAAAAAACATTCGAATCCATTGATGAAACCGTTGCCAACCTGAAGCTATTGTCCGATAAAATAAATACCCCCGATAATTCACTGGGAAAATTGGTTAATGGAACAGAATTGCATGATAGTTTGAACGTAACCGTGAACATGGCCACGAAGTTACTCGAAGATATCCGGCAGAATCCTGAAAAATACTTGTCGATTAAACTACGTTTATTTTAATCAATCAAGGTGTTGTGCTTTCAGTTGATTGCGCTAAATAGAATCATTCTAAATAGGTTCTTCCGGCGCCACGAACAAAGAAGTGCTTGATTTATTGCGTTTAAGTAACAAAAATGTAACATTTGTGATTTCTTTATTGTGCTTTTTTACGCTTATCGCATGCGCCTGATATTCAAGTTTTTCGCGAATGACCGTAATTTTCAATATGTTGATAATGAGCTTGTTGCGTTTATTCTTTTGATAATTAAAGGTGTATTTTTTTAGAAACAGAAATAAAAACTCGCCTATTTTTTTATTTGAATTATTTTTTGAAAATTTGTAACTCGAAAAACAGGAAGAACCAAAAAGCTCGAAAGTTTTTAAACTCCTAATTTAATTGGTGAAGAAAAATTTTAAGATATTGTGGAACAATTGTCTGGACGTTATTCGCGATAATATCCCCGAAGTAGCGTTCAATACTTGGTTTGCGCCCATTGTGCCGTTGAACTACGAAGAAGATGTGTTCACGGTACAAGTGCCGAGCCAGTTTTTCTATGAATATCTTGAAGAAAAATACATTGATCTTATTCAGCAAACGCTGTACCGTGAGGTGGGGCATGGCACTATTCTCAATTACAGGGTAGTGGTTGAAGCCGAAAGCAACACGGCTGTCGAATTGCGCGGTGAATCGAAGCCTGTGATGGGAGAGAAGAGCGCGGCCAAAAAAATAACGGCAAAAATCCCGAGTCCTTTCGACCGGGTAGAAACACAGGAGTTTGACTCGCAGATCAATTCCAAATATACTTTCAACAATTTTTTTGAAGGCGACAGTAACCGCCTGGCACGTACAGCAGCCGAAGCCGTAGCGAACAATCCGGCGAAAACGGCTTTTAACCCGCTGTTTGTGCACGGCAACTCCGGCGTTGGGAAAACGCATCTGTGCCATGCCATCGGTTCCAAAATTCAGGATATGTATCCCGAGAAGAAAGTGCTCTACATATCGGCTCACCTGTTCAAAGTGCAATTCACCGATGCTCGCCGGTTTAATACAATAAACGATTTCATCAATTTCTATCAGGGAATTGACGTGCTGCTTATTGACGATATTCAGGAATTATCGGGATTGGAAAAAACGCAAAACACCTTCTTCCACATTTTCAATCACCTGCATCAGAACAACAAACAACTGGTCATGACTTCCGACCGCGCTCCAATGGAGATGATCGGGATGGAAGAACGGTTGCTGACGCGGTTCCGATGGGGACTGACCACGAGCCTCGACCGGCCCGATAAAGAGCTGCGCAAAAAGATACTCAAGCACAAAGTGCTCACCGACGGATTGTCTATTTCCGACGAAGTGATTGATTTCATCGCCGAGAATGTAACCGATAACGTGCGCGACCTGGAAGGTATTGTTGTTTCGCTGATGGCACATTCCATCATCAACAACCGCGATATTGACATGAACCTCGCGCGTCGGGTGCTGGAACAGACCATCAAATTTGAGAAAAAACGCATCACGGTGCAGAAGATACAAGATACGGTTTGCGATTTCTTCAACATCAAAAAAGACCTCATCCACACACCGTCGCGCAAGCGCGAGATTGTTCAGGCCAGACAGGTGACAATGTTCTTCATCAAAAAACACACCGAATTATCGCTTTCACAGATCGGCTCTCAGGTGGGAGGCCGAAACCATGCAACCGTGCTCCACGCATGCAACACCGTGAAAGACCTTACCGAAGTGGATAAAGGTTTCCGTTCCGACATTGAGGAAATTGAACGGTTGCTCATCTCATAATTTTCCTTTTTACATCTTTTTTTATGTTTTAATCGCAAAAACGGCGATTAAATGGTTATTTTTGTCCGGTAATTCGGGAAAAATGAAAAAATCTCTTCGTCATAGCCTCTTTCTGGTTGCGGTAGTCTTTGCTTTCGCGTCCTGTTCAGGGCAGTCCTCCAAAACGCAGCAGCCCGTTGCCGAAACGGTTGATCCTTATTATGAAACCATCGAAGGAAAATCGGGCGCAGAGCTCAAGACCGCTCTTTTCCGGCTGATCAGAAATCCGCACGTTGTTTCGTACGGCGAGTTATGGAATGCGTTTAAAAAAACCGATTGCCGTCCCGATGGAACGGTTTGGGACATGTATTCCGACAATCCCACAGGAAAAACGGCGTATCTCTTTATTTTCGATTCCGAAAAATGCGGCACTTACCGTCAAGAAGGCGATTGTTATAACCGCGAGCATTCCGTGCCCAAAAGCTGGTTTAAAGACGATCCGCCAATGTATTCCGATCTTTTTCATATCTATCCTACGGATGGATTTGTGAACAACATGCGCGGGAATTTACCTTTTGGCGAAGTCGGAATTTTTTCGTGGCGATCCACAAACGGGTCCAAGGTGGGGCAAAACACGTTCGGCAATTACCGTAGAACCGTTTTTGAACCCATTGATGCATACAAAGGCGATTTTGCGCGAACGTATTTCTATATGGCCACGGCTTATGAAGACCGTGTTGCAAATTGGCGTTCGCCACAAATAGGCGGCTCAACATATCCTGCGTTCAGCGATTGGTCGTTGCAACTTTTTCTGAAATGGAATGCCGAGGATCCCGTGAGTGAGAAAGAACGGCAACGCAACGAAGCCGTTTACAAGATTCAGGGAAACCGAAATCCATACATTGATCACTCCGAACTGGTTGAGTACGTTTGGGGAAGTAAAAAAGACAAGCCGTTCGGCTTTTCTTCAAAATAAACAGGAATGAACACGAAAACCCGAAGAAATACGATGAGTAAACGAATGCGAATCACTGTTTTATCTTTGTTGCTGCTTTCGTATAGCGGCTACGCGCAGGATTCCACATCGTTCGCCGTGTTTAGCGATGTGCATTACTTGTCGCCTTCATTGGCCGGAAAAGGCAAAGCGCTCGCCGATTACGAATCGGCGACCGGAAGAAACACGAATGATATGCACGCCGTTCTCGATGAAGTTTTAGCCAATATCCAACAGTTCGCTCCCGATATTCTGCTCATTCCCGGCGATTTAACGAAAGACGGCGCCCGGCAAAGCCACCTCGATTTCAAAGCGAAGCTTCTGCCGTTGGCAAAGCGCGGCACGCGCATCTTTGTAATTCCCGGTAACCACGACGTGAATGTGCCGACGGCAAAAAAATACGATGGCGATAAAACGGAGCCGGTTGCTAACGTTTCTCCGGGGGAATTCGCAGAGATTTATGCCGATTTCGGTTACGGAAACGCGCTGCGTCGCGATTCGGCTTCACTGAGTTATCTCGCTGCAGTTAACGATTCTCTGTGGCTGTTGTGTTTCGATACCAATCGCTACGCCGAATACAAAACTTCGACCATCTCAAGTGGGCGCATCCTGCCTCAAACCCTTTCCTGGGCGCTGGAAATTCTTCGCGAAGCGAAAAAAAGTAACATAAAGGTGATGGGTATGATGCATCACGGGCTGGTGGAGCACATGCCGTATCAAAGCACGTTTTTCGCAAGTTACCTGATCAACGACTGGCAAAAAAACGCCGCTATTCTTGCCGATGCCGGATTGAAAGTGGTTTTCACGGGGCATTTTCATGCCAACGATGCATCGGCGTTTACTTCCTCCGCCGGTAACACGATAACCGATGTGGAGACCGGAAGCCTTGCGCAATTTCCGTTCCCGTATCGCGAAATGGTTTTGAAAAAAGGGAATCTGCATATTTCCACGGCATTCGTTCAATCCATTCCCGGAAAGCCCTTTTTTGCAGACGAGTACAGGCAAAAACTGGAAAAACAGATTAATGCCGTTGCCGGAAATAGGTTGAGTAGCTTGGGATTACCACTTCCGGAAGATGCGCGGAGCGCGTTGGTGCAGATGATCGTGAAAATGAATTTACTGCATGTGCAAGGCGACGAGGTGTTGGATGATGATTTACGGCAGCGTATCGAAAATTTCGGAGCGTTAATGGATGATCCCGATATTGACTTGAAGAATTTTCAACTCGATTTTCCGCCGGCCGACAATACATTAGACCTATGTCTATGAAAAAAATCCCGCATTTAGCCTTATGTATGCAGGAAAACTGCCTGGAAGCCGGCTGCGATGAAGCGGGGCGCGGTTGTCTTGCCGGGCCTGTTTTTGCCGCAACTGTTATTCTTCCTCCCGATTTTCGTTGCGAAGAACTAAATGATTCCAAGCAACTTTCGGAGAAAGACAGAAACCGGCTTCGGCCCATCATCGAACAACATGCTTTGTGCTATGCCGTGGAAATTTGTTCGCCGGAAGAGATAGACGAAATAAATATTCTGTGGGCATCGGTGAAAGCCATGCACAAAGCATTATCGAAGCTAACCGTAAAACCGGAACATATTTTGGTGGACGGCAACCGGTTTCGCCCGTTTGAAGATATTCCGCATACGCTTGTGGTCAAGGGCGACGGTAAATATATGTCCATTGCGGCAGCATCGGTGTTGGCAAAAACGTATCGGGATGAATATATGCAAAATCTGCATACACAATTTCCAGTTTATGATTGGGCACGAAATAAAGGTTATCCTACTAAAACACATCGCGAAGCGATAAAAACGTATGGGATAACAGTGCATCACCGGAAAAGTTTTAATCTTTTTGAAAGACAGTTGGAAATTAATTTCGATAATAATCCACAAAAAAATAATTGCCAATGAAGATTCTCATCACCGGAGCCGATGGTTATATTGGTTCGACACTTGCAACATATTTTAAACTAAAAGGTTATGCTGTGATCGGCACTGTTTTTGAGAGGGAGCCTGAAGAGAATGAATATTTTTGCAATATCTCCAAACCGTCCTCAATTGCTA
The DNA here is from genome assembly GCA_028698105.1 of Petrimonas sp. Classification (GTDB taxonomy): domain Bacteria; phylum Bacteroidota; class Bacteroidia; order Bacteroidales; family Dysgonomonadaceae; genus JAQVEB01. Next base: position 16,353 of record JAQVEB010000020.1, read on the forward strand.
CGCTTCCAACCGGACCGTATGATATGATCATCCATACCGCCGGGATCGTTGATTATTCGGCAGGTTTTGCTGCGATGAAAGCTGTAAACACAAAAGGTGCACGTAATATGGCTCGTTGGGCTACACAAACCGGATGTGCGCATTTTATCCATATCAGTTCCGTTTCAGTTTACGGATTTCTCACACTCGGACAGCAAAGGACAGAAAATTACGCTTGGAAATTGTGGCAGTACGTCGGTAACTCGTACATGCGTTCCAAAGCTGCTGCAGAGGAAGCCGTTCGCTAGGAGAACAAAGCGTACACCATGCTTAGACTGCCCGCCGTAATCGGCGCGGGAGATACTTTTACCTCGCCAAATATCTTTCATAAATTACAATCGGGAGAATTCTTTTTTTGTGGAAAGGGAAACAAGACCGTTTCACTTATGTCGGTAAAAAACCTGGGGTTTATTATTGAAAGCCTATTTCGGGTGGGGCCTGAAAACAATACGTATAATTGTTGCGATTACCATGTAGCCTGGCGTGAGTTGGTTTCAGAATTTGCTTTCCGTATGGGGATAGAAGTCCCTGCGCGAAAAAAAGCGTTTCTAAAAGTTTTGTCGCATTTAAACGATGAGGGCACTCAAATGCTTTTTACATACTCATGTTTCGGTTCACACTTTCCCGATGAACGGCTCTGGGACAGGATTGGAGACGTAAGGCAATACCACTGGAAAGAAAGGGTTAGAGAAGCTGTCGAAGCTTTGCTTAAAAAAGAAGGCCGGCTTAGTCCACCCTGATAAACCGCTTCAGCTTCTTATCGTAATTGTAAATTTCGCCTTTGTCAATGTGGTAGTACCATCCCATAATCGTTAACGTGCCCTCTTTTACCCGTTTCCGGATATAAGGGTATTTCATCAGGTGATTCACTTGCTCCACCACATTCAATTTTTCGGTAAGAGCGCTACGTTCCTCAAGGTTGATTTTATTTTTAGCGATTTTTTCTTCCACGAGCGCTTTTACCGGAGATGCCAGTTCGAGCCATTTTTTTGTATGCGGAAGATGCTTAATCTCCTTATCTTGATACAAGGCGGCGCAACCACCGCAGTTGGAATGTCCGCAAACGACAATATTACTCACATTCATCTGATTAACAGCGTATTCTATTACGGACGTCGTGGCCAAATACGTGTCGGCATGTTTCTTATAAAAAGGAACCAGATTCGCAATGTTCCTTACCACGAACAACTCACCGGGAAAGGTTTGCGTGATAAGATGAGGTACTACGCGCGAATCGGAACATCCGATAAACAATGTATGCGGCTTTTGCTGTTGTCCCAGTTCTTCAAAAAACTGCTGACGAGGGATGAATTCATTCGCTTTAAAATCGCGAATTCCTTCGAACAACCGGTTGTAATCAATGGGGGTTGAGGAATTATCTTCGGGTGTTTTTTTCATTGTTGATTGTTTCGTAAATATATTTTTCAAGAATAACTCATTTTATAAAAACTCACAGAGATCGGCATATTAACCCGTCATACCGGCAATCGGTCAGACGGGATTCTTCATGCTCAACTGAATTCTTTTCCGTTCCATATCTACCGATAATACCCGTACCTTTACGTGCTGATGCAACGAAACCACATCGGTAGGATTGGAAACAAAGCGGTCGGCAAGTTCCGAAATATGCACCAGACCGTTCTCTTTGATACCGAAATCCACGAAACAACCGAAATTGGTAACGTTGGTAACAATTCCGTTCAGCGTCATGCCTTCTTTCACATCGGCAATGGTGCGGATGTTCGGGTCGAATTCCAGCACCTGCACTTTCGTGCGCGGGTCACGCCCGGGTTTTTCGAGTTCCTGCATAATATCGGTCAGCGTTTCGGTTCCAACTTTTTCGGTTTTGTAACGGTTGATGTCGATATTTCCGATAACCGATTTATTGCCAATCAATTCGCTCACGGAGCATTTTAATTCTTTCGCCATTCGTTCCACAATCGAATAGCTCTCTGGATGTACGGCGGAATTATCCAACGGATTTTGGGCATCGGCAATGCGGAGGAATCCCGCACATTGCTCAAAAGCTTTGTCGCCCAAACGGGGAACTTTTTTCAATTCTTTTCGCGAACGAAACGCGCCGTTTTCGGCACGGTAATTTACGATATTCTGCGCCAGCGACTCTCCAAGCCCGGACACGTACATCAACAAATGTTTGCTTGCGGTGTTGAGATTGACGCCCACCATGTTCACGCAACTTTCCACGGTTTGGTCGAGCGATTTTTTCAGTTTCGATTGATCAACATCGTGCTGATACTGCCCCACTCCGATGGATTTCGGGTCTATTTTTACCAATTCGGCAAGCGGGTCACTCAGGCGGCGGCCGATGGAAACGGCGCCGCGAACCGTTACATCGTAATCGGGAAACTCCTCGCGAGCCGTTTTCGATGCGGAATAGACCGATGCACCGTTTTCACTCACAACGAAAACTTTCACTTCCCTGTCGTAACGGATATTGGCGATAAACCGCTCTGTTTCGCGGCTTGCCGTGCCGTTACCAATTGCTATGGCATCGATGTTGTACGTCGAAACCAACTTGGAAACTTTACTTGCCGATTTCGAAAATTCGTTTTGCGGCGGATGCGGATAGATGGTTTCGTTGTGTAACAGATTTCCTTGTTCATCCAAACAAACCAATTTACAACCTGTGCGGTATCCCGGATCGACGCCCAGAATGCGTTTTTGTCCCAATGGCGGAGCCAACAGCAATTGACGCAAATTTTCAGCGAAAACTGAGATAGCCGTTTCATCGGCTTTTTCTTTGGAGAGATTGGCAAACTCGGTTTCGATGGAAGGCTTCAATAATCGTTTGTAAGCATCTTCCACCGCATTTTCGACGAAATCGGCAGCTTCGCTATCGTTTTTGGCGTATCGGGGAACGAGTTTGTCTAAGCATTTTTCATCATCGGGAGAAATGGAAACACGCAAAAATCCTTCGGCTTCTCCTCGCCGGATCGCCAAAATCCGGTGTGATGGACATCGTGAAAGCTGCGCCGAAAAATCGAAATAATCCCTGTATTTTTCGCCTTCTTCCTCTTTCCCTTTTATCACTTTTGCCGTTATTTCCGCTTCGCGGGCAAAAATATTCCGCACGGTTTGTCGCGCTTTTTCATCCTCATTCCCCCACT
>JAQVEB010000272.1 GCA_028698105.1 Petrimonas sp.
GCAGATAATTCTGATGAGTTCCCCGGCACTCAACCTTTCGTGGCTTCACCCCATTCTCCTTACTCTCCCGCAAGCAGGATTTCCGCTGCGCTACATTTTGCTCTTTATTCTTTATTCTTTATTCTTTGTTCTCTCCTCTAAATCTCACACGTTCCATCCGCAGCGCATGCTTTTCCTTTGGTAACCTCCATTTCCGGTTCCTTATCGGTGCGCGCCTTCCAGTTGTTGTACGCTTTACTGAGCACTTTCACATACAGGTCAACCGGTTCCGAGCCAACGATCGCCTGACGCCTGTCCATTAAAAACGTGGGAACGGTGTCGAACCCAAGGATGGCCGCTTCCTGAATGTCCTGTATTATTTCGTAACGATAATCGTCGCCGGCCAGCATGGCGCGAATCTGTTCTTCTTTGAGGCCGGCTTCCGTGCCGATCCCGATAAGCAGGTTGTGATCGCTGTAATCCTGCGCATCTTCGAAATACGCTTTTCCCAATTTCGTGATCACGAAATCGGCCTTCCCGATGGTTGAAGCCAGCTTTATGAGCCGGTGCGCATCGGTAGTATTCGCGGCGACGGCGTTGCGAAGATTGGATTTCACGCCGGCATCGGCGGCAAGCAGGTCAATGTTTCGGAACATATCTTCTAATCTTTCTTCCGACATTCCAACGGTGTTTAACAAATAATCCGTTACCGGAAAACCCTGCCCGTCGCCGGGCAAATCGGGATTCAACAGAAAAGCTTTCCATTCCACTTCCACTTCACCGGCATGTGCAAATTGCTGCAACGCTTTTTCGTATAACTTCTTGCCGATGTAACAGTACGGACACATGATGTCTGTCCAGACTTCTATTTTCATTTTTGGCTGTATCATCATTTGTTTTTTGTAGTTTTTGCGTATCCTAAACAACCATCGTCGTAATTTGTTTACGCAAAAAACGGAACAACCTCAATGCTGTTCCGTTTTTGTCTTTGTTTAAAAAGTATTTATTACTTATTTTCCTTCTTCGTTACTAACATCCAATACCTGAGGTGCGTCTTTCTCCGCCACCTTCATCACGATTTTCTGCTCTTCTTTATCGAAATCCACCAGCACGGTTTCGCCTTCCTTGATGCCGGTGCGCAGGATCATTTCGGCCATTTCGTCTTCAACGTACTTTTGAATGGCACGTTTTAACGGACGGGCGCCGAATTGCACATCGTAGCCTTTGTCGGCGATAAACTCTTTTGCGGCTTCGGTGAGCGTAACGTTGTAACCCAGATCGGAGATGCGTTTGTAGAGGCCCTTCAATTCCAGATCAATGATCTTGTAGATGGATTCTTTGCTCAACTGATCGAACATCACGATATCGTCCACACGATTCAGAAATTCGGGTGCAAACGCCTTGTTCAGCGCTTTCTGGATGATGCTGCGCGAGTATTCAGCATCGGTTACATCGCTGTTGGTGTTAAAGCCGATCCCACGTCCGAAATCCTTTAACTGCCGCGTTCCAATATTCGAGGTCATGATCAGGATCGTATTCTTGAAATCAATCTTCCTCCCCAAACTGTCGGTGATGTGGCCTTCGTCCAGAATTTGCAGCAGGATATTGAAGACATCGGGGTGGGCTTTCTCGATCTCGTCGAGCAACACCACGGAGTAGGGGCGGCGGCGTACTTTTTCGGTAAGTTGTCCGCCTTCTTCATAGCCCACGTATCCGGGAGGCGCTCCCACAAGACGCGACACGTTGAATTTCTCCATGTACTCGCTCATGTCAATGCGGATGAGGTTTTGCGATGAATCGAACAAATACTCCGCCAACTTCTTGGCCAGGTGTGTTTTACCCACACCCGTGGGGCCAAGGAACATAAACGTGCCGATCGGTTTGTTCGGGTCTTTCAAGCCCACACGGTTGCGTTGAATGGCTTTCACTATTTTGTCCACTGCGTCGTTTTGCCCGATAACCTGGCGTTTCAGTTCGTCCTTCATCTCGATAAGGCGTTCGCCTTCGGCTTGCGCGACGCGCTGCACCGGCACGCCGGAGATCATGGCCACTACTTCGGCCACTTTGTCTTCATCCACGATTTCCGGCTTCTCCTTGATTTCCTTTTGCCAGCGTTCTTCTTCTGCTTCCAGTGCAAGCAGTAGCTGACGCTGTTTATCGCGGTAGCTGGCTGCCAGTTCGTATTTTTGCGCCTTTACGGCATCGGTTTTCATTTGTTCCACCTCCTTGAGTTCCACTTCAATTTGTTCTATCGTTTTCGGTATCACGATGTTGGAGATGTGCACACGCGCACCGGCTTCGTCCAGTGCGTCAATGGCTTTGTCCGGAAAAGTACGGTCGGTAACGTAGCGGTCGGTGAGTTTCACGCAGGCGTCCAGCGCATCATCGGTATAACGCACATTGTGGTGATCCTCGTAACGTTCTTTGATGTTTTTGAGGATTTCCAGCGTTTCTTCGGCGGTTGTGGGATCAACGATCACTTTTTGAAACCTGCGTTCCAGCGCGCCGTCCTTTTCGATGTTTTTGCGGTATTCATCCAGCGTAGTAGCGCCGATGCACTGAATTTCACCGCGTGCCAGCGCAGGTTTCAGCATGTTGGCCGCATCCAGCGAACCGGCCGCGCCGCCCGCGCCCACAATGGTGTGGATTTCGTCTATGAAAAGGATGATGTTCGGGTTTTTCGAAAGCTCGTTCAGGATGGCCTTGATGCGTTCCTCAAATTGGCCGCGATACTTCGTTCCCGCAACGATGGAAGCCATATCCAACGCGATAACGCGTTTATCGAACAGCGCGCGCGACACCTTTTTTTGGATGATGCGCAACGCTAAACCGTCCACAATGGCCGATTTCCCCACACCGGGATCACCGATGAGCACCGGATTGTTTTTCTTCCGGCGGCTCAGGATCTGGGCAATGCGCTCAATCTCCTTCTCGCGCCCCACAATCGGGTCGAGGCGGTTTTCCATCGCGGCACGCGTAATATCGGTACCGAAATTATCCAGCACGGGCGTGTCGGAAGGCGCTTTCGCTTGCGGATTACTTCCGTGCCCGGGAGTTGAAGCGGATTTCTCTGCCATATCGTCATCATCGTCGTCAGTGAAATTGGCTCCCATGGACGGCGATTCAGCCCGGTCGTCTTCGAGTCGTGCATCAAGAATGCTCTTGATGTACAGAAAGGCGCTTGAATAATCCATCTGAAATTGCGACAGGATGTCGTTTATAAGCGTATTCTTATCTTTGAGCAAAGCCAGCAACACGTGCTCCGAATCGGTTTCGGTGCTTTTCGTTATTCGTGCTTCCAGGATGCTCATTTTAAGCACTTTTTCCGTGTTTTTATTGATCACCAGTTCGCTGCTTCCATCGTAAGGTTCCTGTACCTGACGCACTTGCGAATCAATGTTTTCTTTGAGTATTTTCAGATCAATATCGAAATCCTGCAACACTTGTATCGCCAGTCCTTCACCATCGCGAAGAATGCCCAGCATCAAATGTTCCGGCCCGATATAATTGTTTTGAAGCCTGCCGGCTTCTTCACGGCTATAAGCCATGATATCTCTTACCCGCTGTGAAAAATTATTATCCATATATTGATTTCTCCTTGTAGTGTATGGACTACAAATATAGTTTTTTATTTTTTATTCGCTGTAATAAATACAAAAACAATGCCAATTTGTATTTAAACAAATGAGATATTAAAAAAGACGTTTGAAATTAGCGTTTGTTTAAACTTTATCGGTTTTTTCCTTCGCTTTAACCTTATTTAAGGTTGCATATACATGATAAGTAAACAAAAAACGTACATTTGTATCAAAAATGTTACCATTGAGATGAGTAATCCGACAAAAAAAGAACAAATAGACCTCACAGCCAAAGCGTTATTTTGGAAACATGGTTTCCGAAGGGTATCCGTGGCAGAAATTTGCGAGAAGGCAGATGTCAGCCGTAAAACGTATTACACCTATTACGAGAATAAAAACAAACTCGTTTTATCGCTTTTGGAAACGCTTTTCTCCGGTGCAAGAAACGATGTGAAAACTATTTTTGAATCTGAAGCGCCTTTTAGCGATAAAATTAAGCAGATCATGGACTTTAAATTCAAAATGAGTGAAACCTGGTCGAAAGAGTTTTTAGCCGATATCCTTCAAAACCCGGAAATCCACGATTATTACCTGGAATGGGCTAAGGCTTCAATGAACATGACCCGCGATTTTTTCATGGAATCGCAAAAAAAAGGAGAGGTAAATCCCGATTTGAATATTGATTATGTGATGCTTATGCTGCAAAAGTACATGGAATGGCTGGATGACCCGAATTTTCTGAACTTTTTTGCCAGCGTGGAAGAAATTACCAAACAGATGACTTATTTATTTGTGTTCGGCATTATGCCGGTTGAAAAAGGATGAACGCTTCATTAAAAATATTCGGATTAACGTTGCTGTTTTTTGTTTGCATCTATCCG
>JAQVEB010000273.1 GCA_028698105.1 Petrimonas sp.
GACGCAGTCAGTCGAAAAAGCGCCGCAGGATAGCGGCACTGCTCACACCAACGCAGGAGGATCGCTGAAAGTCGCCGATCTGTATGAACAAAAAAATCAGTTAGCCGGAAAAACCGTCACTGTAGAAGGGAATGTTGTCAAAGTTTCCGAGGCAATTATGGGAAAAAACTGGATCCATATCCAAGACGGCAGTGGCAGCGAAGGGACCAATGACATCATCTTTACCTCTGCAACACAAAGTGCGACTGTAGGCGATCATATCGTTGCGACCGGAACCGTAGCCATCGACAAAGATTTTGGGTACGGCTATTTTTATCCTGTCATCGTAGAAGAGGCAACGTTTACGAAATAATGTGTACAAAACGCAGGGATTTGTCCCTGTGTTCGTCATGAGAATGCCGGGACCTTGCCCAGGCATGGAGAAGAGTTCTTTATAATTTCAAAGAAGCGATCAGATGAAAAGAAAATTATTTCGTCCGTCGCTTAGACGTTCGCATTAAAGACGCTTACCAGTTGCGGATACGGGTATGACACGATGTGCATTGACGGAGAAGCTGTGAGTAATCTTCCAGTGCATCGTCAATCCGCCCCGCTTCGATTGAAACGATCATATCGTCCGAATAAAGGCGGAGCATACTGGCCGTCTTTTGGGCGAATTTATACGCATAGGCCTGATCTTTCGGCAAAATAACCTTGACCTCTTCGCTTTCAAGCGATTTCAATGTTTTCTGAAGTTTTTCAACCCCCGCTTTCATCTCCTCACTCGAACTGTAAAACCCGCCGTGCTGTATCTGTTCCATCGCATTCAGCATGGTGCGCATATCCTGCATCAATTCCTGGCGCGAATCTTTTTTTTCGGCTGCGCTGAGTGGTCCGGCAAGGAGTGTTCCGATTGCAAATGCCATAAGTGCTTTTTTCATAATTACCCCTTAATATTGGATGATTTCTTTTGAGAACTCGGTAAGTTTGACAGTTTTGGCTGAAATGGAAACCAGTTTTTTCGCTTCCGCCGGCCCTCCGTAAAACTCTTTAAATTCCGGCTTGAAAGCTTTAAAGTAATCTTGGAATTTATCGGGGCCCAGAATACCGACTGCCCAAATCGTATCATCCTCTGCCACATTCAGCACTACGGCAGCCAAAGGTTGCTGCGCGGCTCCACTTAAAACTTTGGCACCCGCGCCAGCATCGTATGCCGACAAATGGGATGAGCAAACGATTATACCGCTTTTGGTGTATGCCATAGTCGGTTTTGATTTCGGAACATATTGAATAAAACTGTCATGAGGGGTTGGGTGGGTCAGCTGATGGGCGCAAATAGCAACATAAGCAACGATCGTTCTGTCTTTACCGGCACCGTTTTTCCAGATGTATGTTTCACCCATTTCCGATTTAAGTTCAACTTCTTTCTGAGCCGGTTCGGCCAAATTGATCAACATACACGGTGTTGATGCGTACGGATAATTAAAAATATACGTCACCTCTTTTTCCAATGCTGACGCTTTTATCGGTGTTCCGGATGCATCCACAATCTGAGCTTTTTCATAGGCCCGGTACAGCTGCCCGTCCTCAGCATACAGATTTCCTCGAATCAATGAAGGGTTAACCGCCACAACCGTGGCACCCGCAGCCATAATTTTCAAAAAACTTCTACGTTCCATTTCATCATCCCAATTCAACGGCATCTAAGCCGAATTTTTACAATCGATTCTTACAAAAGAATTCATCACCGATGCTACTCTTATCGGAAGCGGCACATTGCCTAATCATCAACCCGCAGGAGTAACAGCAACTTTTTTCTGAGCTTTATCGTCTTCTGAATTGACGAAATCAACCACAAGTTCGCCGGGGCCGGTCACTTTGAAGGGAAACTGGATAACCGGATTCTGGCTCGTAGCGACATCCAGATCGAAGTGGGCTATCTTCTGGCCGTTGTAGAGAGCTGTAATTTCTTTCATATAAAAACGGGGAAACGGCTTGCCTGACTCTTTGTCTTTGGTAAAACCCGTATCCATTTTATGGATAATGATGATTTTGGCTTTCACCACATCACCGACTTTATAATTTTGATCTAATATTTTGACAACGCCTCGCAATTCCATCTCTTATCTCCTTAATCAACCGCATCCGCCAAGAGCGACTCTCACGCTCTTGGATGCCTGAAAAATTTTTCCTTTGTTCGTTTTTGCCAAAACGACGAGATCCTGAGTCTGTCCCATTTTGACATTGACGTACAGATACGCCATACCGTTTGCCGGAGTCAGATCAAAAGAGATCGCTTTGTTGACCTTGTTCTTTGTTGTCAGCACCGTAATATTGCTGATATAGTTATCCGACGTCATCGGGTGGTCGATCGTTACTTCGACGGGAACCACGGCTCCGTTTTCAGGGGCATCGGGAACATTAAGTTTGATAATGGCACTGCCGCTTTCCGCTTTTTTGCCTCCCAGATACTCATCCAGCAAATCTTTGTAAGGCATTTCAACCGCTTCTTCGGCAGCCGACAAATCATGCCGGAACAGGACTGGATTGAGCAAACCGATAGTAGCAAGGGCAAAAGTACCCTTGATAAAACTGCGTCTTTCCATTTTTTCCTCTCTTTCAAATAGTTCTTACCTTATTTACACACAAGACAAGTTCAAACAATCCCCGATTGCTTGAAGCTGCCTTGCACGGCAAGAAACCGTGCAAAGTATAATACTATTAGTTGAAGAAATCGCGGTAAAGACCTTTACCCCATTCGATAAGACCTTTACCTCCGGCAACTCCATCAGCTCCATCCCATTTTTCCATCGTTCCGGCATTCGCAAAGCCAAACGATTTTTTCGATGCATCGTATGCATATTCGGCATGCACAGAAATGGCGCGAAGCGGATCGGCGCTAACCGCAGAGTAACAGACGGTAAGCGGTGACTTCCATGTTTTCTGGCTGAGTTCTTTACCGCCGATGTATTTAACGATGTTTTCCGCAACGATGCGGCCTTCTGTATTCGCCGTATTACCGGATTTACTGAATCCCATCGGACGAACGTCACCTGTACAGAAAACGTTTTTATCGCCGATAACCTGATACGTAAACGGATCGATGTTCGCTTCACCTTTGTTGAATACGCTGTCTTTTGCTACACCGGCGATCTCGAGCAGTCTGTTACCGCGTACGCGGCTGTAAAGCGCTGCATCGGCGAATTCGATCTCTTCACCCAGTTCGGTAACGATTTTTTGTTTGTTCGGGTCGATGCTGGTGATCGTTGTACTTGGCATGTACGTGATGTAATCTTTATACAGTTTTTCAAACGCAGAATGGAACCCGTCGGCTTTGATTGTAATGTTCGGATTTTCGTCCAAAATGACCACTTTACCTTTGATTTTGTTGCGTTTCATGTAGCTGGCGATCAAACAGCTGCGTTCGTACGGCCCAGGCAGACAGCGATAGTTACCACCGGGAACGGTTTGGACGAACACGCCGCCCTCGAAGTTTTCGATTTTCGATTTCAAAGAGAGCGTTTCGCTTCCGGCGATAAATGCACCCGGGAATTTCGTTCTAAGAGCCGTTTCGAGCTCTAGGTTGCCGTTCGTCCATTTGGAGTAGTCATAATCGATACCTGGAGCCAATACGAGTACATCGTATTTTACAGTCCCTTCATTCGTGTAAACTACCTTCGATGCACGGTCTACATCATGAACAGTCGCCTGCAGGAAAGTATAGTTCCCGTTACGTGCACCTTCCAGGAAGTCATTAGTGATAAATTCCAGCGGCAATACACCTGTCGCTACCAAGTTGCTGATAAATCCGGACATAAATACGGAACGTTTGTCCATCAAAACAACATCGATTTTAGGGTTGGCTTTTTTAACATATTTTGCAATTGTCAAACCAGACGGTCCCGCACCCACGATTACCACACGTGGCCCTTTCGCAGCCGGAATCGGAGCAGGTGACATCAACACTGCTTTTGCAGCTGATTTAGCCCCCCCGTTCCCTTTTGCATAACCGCTGGTAGCAGCTGTAACTGCCGCCAACCCAGTAAATTTCATCGCGTCTCTTCTTGATAGCGCCATCGTAAACCCCTTTTTCTTGGTATAAGATTTTTGAATCGGAAGGCAGTGTAACAAGGCTAACCTTAAGCGTTTTTAAATATAAAGAAATGCTATCTTATAATTACTATTAATAATAATTTAAATTTTCGTATTCGTATTTCGTCATTTCCCTAAATAAGGGCTTTCAGCCTCATAAATATCACTTTTTTAACACAATTGCTTTTTAACCCCGACAACGAATTTCTTTTTCGATGTGATATAAATGTGATAGATGGTTCTCCATTGATACTTATGGTATGATTACCCATATGTTTGTGAATGAGGATAAGCCTATGAAAATTAAAGAGTGCCATAGATCGGAAGAGCA
>JAQVEB010000274.1 GCA_028698105.1 Petrimonas sp.
CAGGGTGGACAAGGCATCAACAAGCTGTTCGATTTTGACGAACCAAACCAATGGCATACCGACTGGAGCAATACAAACGCCGTTCCGTTTGACATCGTTATTGACCTCAACACCGTGAATCAACTGGAAAAAATGCACTACCTGCCCCGTTCAAACGGCATGAACGGCATTCTGTACCGCGGTTCGGGGTATTACAGCAACGATAAGGCCCACTGGACGAAAGCGGGCGATTTTACGTGGGAGCGCGATAACAACACCAAAGTGTTTCGTTTTGAAGGGAAGCCCACCGCACGCTACGTAAAGATCAGCGTGGAGAAAGGCGTCGGCGGATTTGGTTCGGGACGCGAATTGTACATCTTTAAAGTTCCGGGAACCGAAAGTTACCTGCCGGGCGATATAAACCACGACCGATTAATTGATGCAAACGACCTCACCTCGTACCTCAATTACACGGGATTGCGCCAGGGAGATGCCGACTTTGAAGGTTACGTGAGCCGTGGCGACCTGAACCGAAACGGGTTGATTGACGCATACGATATTTCGGCCGTGGCAACCCGGTTGAACGGTGGGGTTAAAACCGATTCCATCGCTCCGCTTGCCGGAGAGATCGCACTCAAAGCGAATAAGAAATCGTACAAAGCGGGCGAAACCGTTCGGTTGACTGTAAGCGGAAAAGCTTTACAATCGGTTAACGCATTGAGCTTCGCGATCGCCTACAATCCGCAGGATTATGAATTTGCAGGCATTGAACCGTTGGCGGTGAAGGGCATGGAAAACATGACAAACGACCGCCTGCACACCAACGGTACGAAGGCGCTTTACCCCACGTTCGTGAACATCGGCGATAAACCGTCGCTCAACGGTTCCGAAGCGTTATTCGTCGTTAAACTGAGGGCGAAACGCGCCGTACAGTTTAACCTGCAGGCTACAGATATTATCCTGACAGACAAAATGTTGAATGTGATAAGTTTGGCGCAGGAATAAAATTTATCGGGGCATAAAAGGATTAAAAAGCGGACACAAATGTTCGCTTTTTTCTTTTAAATTAATTGTGTTTGGTAGTGACGATCCACACCTTTTGTTCACCAGCAAGCGTGGTAGCAAAAATATACGTATCGCCACCATCCGCAAGACCCGTTTTCCTGCGGATTTCCGCAACCGACACGGGATAATTGCGCACTGCGATGTTCGCTTTTTTTGTTTCGTTCAAAAAAGACCTGAGGTTTTGTTTGTTGGGTATGAAAACATTTTTCACTTCAAACACCCGTCCGGGAAAATCGGGAACCGGTTTTTCGGAGGTGTATAAGTGCGAATTTCGGTGTAATTTTTTCACACCGAATTTGTGCGAAACCGAATTAAAAGCACCCGCTTTCAGGATGGAGGCATTGGGTTCATACAGGTATTTCCCAACGCTGGAAGCGTAAGAAATTTCACGATCCTGCTCCTCCCTTATATTAAAAGTAAAACTTTCCGTTTTATCGTTTTTTAAAAGATTTACAGCAATATAACGCGTATTATTTTCATTTTTTCCGAGAACGAAAAGGAGTTCCTTACATTCGTTTTCCACCGAAACGGTATGCACTTCCGAAACGTGATGTAATGTTTTCACGGCAAGTGAAATATCGAGCATCGGTGAAAATTTCACGATAACTTTTTTCGCTTTTTCGAGCAACAGGTTGTTTATCGCGGCAACATCGGGGCTACAGTCTTCTATCCGGAAAACTTTTCGTCCTGCATCATCCCGGCGCGAAGGATCCAGATAGATCACATCGGCACGCGGCATCTGTTGCAAATAAACCTCGCCTTCGGCGTTTTTTATCGCCGCATTTTTCAAACCCAACACCCCGAAATTGTGCGCTGCAATTTCGCATAACTCCTCTTTCCGCTCCACATAAACCGCTTCCTGAAAATGCGGCGATAAAAAAGAAAAATCAACCCCCAGCCCACCGGTTAAATCCACCAACCGTCCGGTATCTCCGCTTAAGAGCGAAGCTTTGTAACTCGCCGTAGCTTGCGACGACGCCTGCTCCAGCGAAAGGTGCGCCGGATAAACGATCGCATCATTCGCGTACCACGAGGGTATCTTGATTCTAACCATCTGTCGCCCTGCAATTTGCGCAAGCAGGAAAGATGCGTCCATATTTCCGAAAACCGATTTATGCAACGCTAAATCGCGGATATTGTCGTTTGCGTGCGTACGGATAAATTGTTTTTGCGCTTCGGTGAGATACATAGTGAAAAAGGCGTTACAAAACAAAAAAACAACCTTACTCACGGGGAGCAGGTTGTTTCCTTATCAACTAAAAAATTATTATTTTATGGTCAAGTTTCCTTGCTACAGAAACTAAAGCAGAGAAACTTACGCTTCTGCTTCAGTATTCGGAAGAACCGATACGAACGAACGGTTGTTGCGTTTTTTACGAAAAACAACAACACCATCAATCAACGCAAACAATGTATGGTCTTTGCCCATGCCTACGTTTTCTCCCGGATGATGAGCCGTGCCGCGCTGACGAACCAAAATGTTGCCTGCTTTAGCGGTTTCACCACCGAATATTTTTACGCCCAATCGTTTACTTTCCGATTCGCGACCGTTCTTTGAACTACCTACACCTTTCTTGTGTGCCATTTTCTTCTGATTTTAACTGATTAAGCAATAATTTCTTTTACCCTTACTTCAGAAAACTGTTGGCGATGGCCATTCAATTTCTGATACCCTTTTCTGTTTTTCTTCTTGAAAACAAGAACTTTATCGCCTTTCACGTGTGAAAGAACTTCCACTACCACTTTTGCTCCGTCAATGAGCGGTGCGCCAACGGCTACATCGCCATCATTATCAATGAGCATCACTTTTGCAAATTCCACTTCGCTGCCTTGGTCGGCATTGATTCTGTGGACAAATAATTTTTGGTCTTGCTGCACTTTAAACTGCTGACCCTGAATATCTACAATTGCGTACATTGTATAAATAACTTTACGTTACGAGCCTGAGGCGAGCCATTTCCGGTGACTTCTTTTTTGGCCTATTGGCAAAATGAGGTGCAAAATTATATATTTTTCATGAGATAAACAAACTATTGCGCGTTTTTTCTGCGTCGTAACACGAAAATTTGTATCACCACTTTGCGAACCATATCTGAATTTTTACTGTTATAACGTTAAATTACATTTTAATTGTTAAATAAATTATGACTGAACAAATTGATTCTCCCCGCGATCAGGGTAAAACCGTCGCCATTGTAAGTTACATCACCTTTATCGGATGGATTATCGCCTTTATTTTGCACAACAACAACCGTACAAGCCTCGGCGCGTTTCATTTGCGCCAAAGCGCTTTTCTGTATATCATTGGCGCAGCTTTGTCCATATTGAGGCGGATTTCCGATAACGGCGCCTTGGGTTTTCTGCTCGCTCTTGCCGGAATTGTTTTGTTTATTTTTTGGATTATGGGGATTATCAGGGCGCTGAACAGCGAGGAAAAACCGCTCCCCATCATCGGAAAAACGGCGCAGGATATCCTCTCGGGATTAAAATAAACCGTTACTTTTCTAGTTCGAAATAAGCATTTCCGATATTTTCGATGATATCGGAAGCCGTGAAACTGCGCGGATGAATATGTTTTTGCGTGAGATTTGCCGTTAACCCGTGCAGGTAAACGCCCGCTTTAGCTGCATCCAGCGGCGCGTATTTTTGCGCAAGCAAACCCGTTATTATGCCGGTAAGAACGTCGCCGCTACCGGCTGTTGCCAGCGCCGGCGTGCCGGAACTGTTCACAAATAGATTATCGGAGTCAACGATGAGCGAATAGGCTCCCTTTAATACAATTATGACATTATGCTCTCGCGCGAATGCCATCAATTTGTCAATCTTATCATAATCTTCGCGCCAAGCGTCTATAAGGCGCGAAAGCTCCTTCGGATGCGGGGTAAGGATGGTTTTTGACGGTAGAAGTTCCAACCATTCGGGATGTTGTGCCAAAATGTTTAATGCGTCGGCATCCACAACAAGCGGAAGCTTATTTTTTTGCAAAAAACGATGCAGCGCGTCCTGCGTTTCGGGCATTTGGCTGAGCCCGATTCCTATTCCGACGGCATCGGGGGAAATATCGAAAACAATATCGGTGATGTAGTTCTCATTCTCATCCTCGATAGCCATCGCTTCGGGAAAACCCGATTGGATGACCGCCATCCCGCATTTCGGAAGAAAAGCCGTTACCAGCCCGCAACCCGATTTCAACGCCGCTTTCGCAGAAAGACAAACCGAGCCGGTCTTTCCCAAACTACCCCCAACAATCAGCGCATGGCCTTGCGTGCCCTTGTGGGCAAACTTCGATAACGGAGGAATAACGGGTTGAATGTCCC
>JAQVEB010000275.1 GCA_028698105.1 Petrimonas sp.
CTGTTTTTCGGCCGTACTAGTTTTTCCCGACTGTCTGTGCCTTAAAATTAGGACCGTATCAAATTTTTGCTCCCTGTCGCACAATTGTTTTAAGGTTGAAACAATTTTTTCCCCTGTCGAAACCGTTTTTTTGCGTTGTATCGATTTTTTCTTCCTTTCTCGTACAAATTTGGGTGTCGCGGCAATTTTTTCCACTCCCTTATAGGCCCCCAATTTAACATTGCCGCAAATTTTTCCTCGCCGCCACACATCTGTTTTAGGATTGTGGGAAGTTTTTGTTTCCGTCCTCACCTCTATTTAAGGATTGTACCCGGGGTTCCCTTCTTCTGAATCCTATTTCCGGTAATGCACCGATATTTTCCTCCTTTTCTGATCTTAATTTTAATGTTCTGCCACGGTTTTCCTCTGTTTTCGACAACATAATTTAATAACTGTCGTCGTACTACTTAAATTATGTTGTCATAATCAGTGCAGAACGCCGGTTTTGTTCATTTTACGATATAGTTATTTAACCACAACGCCCGCAAACCTTAAATCATGTTATCAAAATCGAAGCCCGACGCACGTTTTGTCTTCTTCTTGCTGTCTTTTTCCAACCGACAACAGACGTGTCCCTTTTTTTGTTACCTTTGTTGCACAAGCACCGCATCGGGCGGTTTTGTCGGGTAATACGCTATCCCCGCCTGATGTGCTGTTTGTTCTTTATTGTCCTAAACTTTTTTCTATGCAACAATTCAAATTGAGCCGGTTGGCACTGTTAAAAAACGACGAGCATGCCCAGTTGATCGAACAGGTGTGCCGCATTCTTGACGATCATCCCGTTGACGACGGGCACGTGAGTAGAGTCGCCGCAAAGGTGAAATCGCACCAAAAGGCGCTGAAAGGGATAAAATGTCAATCGAGAAAGCACGCCCTCACGCCCGTGTTGTCCGAGCTGGCGGAGAAACGCCGCCGGACATTGATCTCGTTGAAAATGCGGGTAAAAGCGGCATGGTGGTCGCCGCTGAGCGAGGAAAACGAGCCCGCCCGGGTGCTGAAGTTCTGGCTCGACAAGCAGGGGAAGCGCCTGATGAACGGCAGCTGCATGGCCCGGACGCGTCGCGTGAACGAAATGCTGCAGGACGCGGTCGGCGATGCGTCCCTGCGTGAAGCACTGACGGCATTGAGGCTGATGCCGCTGGTGGATTGCCTGCGCGAGACGAACGAAGCTTTCAGTGCCGCCTTCATGCAACGCAACGAAGAGCGGGCACACGAGGAAAAGGCCGACAGCCGCGCCGTGCGGAAAGCTGCGGACAAAGACGTGAAGCTGCTGATGAAGGTGCTGTTGGTGCAGACCGAGATGGAGGGCGAGAGCAGGTACGGGGAGCTGATGGGCGAGCTGGGCAAACTCTTTGCTTATTATTGGAAAGCGGTTGCCGTGAGGAAGGGGCGCCGCACGGCGGCAAAGGCAAAGAACGGAGCGCAAACCCCGCCTGCAATCCACGGCATGAAAAAAGGACGTCGGATCGCGGTTGAGGCAGAGAGAAAGAAAAATACGGAAAGTATAACCGCAGTCGATCAAGTACCTGCGACAATACACCCCGTCCGGGCAACGACGCCGCAAGAAAATCTTACCCCGCCCGCAATTATCGGCATAAGAAAAGGTGGTGGAGCTACAGCGACGCCGCATAAGAACACAGGCCTCCCCGCTCGGAATATCGGTTTCGGGTCGGATAGGCAACACTCCGGTTAAAAAGTACGCTCACGATATACATCGAGTTCACTCTCGTCTTTGTCAGACGAACAACGCTCCGAACACTCCGGTTGAAAAGTTGAAAAGATGTTTAAAGGGATTTAATCGGAAAAAAGTGATCGCTCGGAGATGGGATGTAAGGCGCCCCCACAGATGTGTTTCCGCCGAAGGCGCATCGTTTCGCGCATACAACACTTAGGTTGAGAGAGGGGGGCGAAGATTTTCGTGCCAAAAGCGTATCGTTTTTTCACGTGTAGTACGTGCTGCACATGCCCGGTTGAATCCATAATTGTAAAAACTCAGCAATCAACTTTGCTCTTTATACTGTGTTGTACGCGTCGGTTGAATCTACAAAGGGATTTTTGAGGACGAATTTTTGGTTATTTTCGAAAAAAGTAGTAATATTGCATCCGTTTTTGATGAAAAAATTTCATTAACAGGTCCCATAGCTCAGCCGGTTAGAGCACCTGACTCATAATCAGGGGGTCCTTGGTTCAAGTCCAAGTGGGACCACGAGATGGCACAAGGCAATCGGTTGATTTCAATCGATTGCTTTTGTTTTTAAATATTGAATTCCTGATAATAATCAATAGTTTCTTTGGTGAGGATATCCAAAGGCATGTAGTTTTCCACCTGTATGGGATTTCGGTAAATCAAAAATTCAATTAATGTTTTCATTGCCATAAATCCTTGGCGTTCGGGATTTTGGCCGATTAGAAAATCGATATACTCATTTTTGAGTGCTTTGATATTCGGGGTAGTCAAATCGATACAAACGAGCTTAATGTTATTGATACCATTTTTTGCAAGATAGTTGGCAATTAGATTTCCTCGTGAGTTTAAAACAACAATTCCTCCAATATCGGTATGTTTATGAAAAAAATCGGTCAATAAATCGTCGTTCTTTTCGGGTTCGAGCACCGAAAAAGGAATGCGGTAAACCTTATTGGTCAGTTTTTTTTCTTTTAGGTAATCGTCGAATCCGTTTTTCCTCAAAATGGTTGTATTTGCGCTTTTATCGCCTATTCTGACCGCCTGTAAGATGCCGATATCCGACGGATTGCGCATGATGGCCGTTATGAGTTTGCACATCAGGTAACCGCAAGTATAATGGTTGGAAGAAAAAAATGCCAAGGGAGAGGTTTGTTCAACCATTGAATCGACAAAAACATAAGGGATAGATTTTTTATTGAGTTCAGAAGTCAGGTAGAGGGTTTCTTTCTTGAAAGTGGGACCAATAATTAATGCATCGGTAGGAATTTCAAGAATTTCTTTGAAAGTTTCACGGCAGGAATAAATGTCGTATTGGTTATAAGTATGAATCAAACAATTCACATTGATATTTTCATATTCTTCCAAAGCACGTTGAATGCCTTTGTGAATACTTTCCCAGTATTCGCCTTTCGAAACCGTTGGAGTGGTAATAGTAATCTGATAATTTTTTTTCAATGACAGTCCCGAAATGTGGATGTTTGGTTTGTAGTCAACTTGTTCCAGCACTTCTTCTACTGCTTTTCGAGCGGCTTCCGATACATTCCCTCTATTGTGTAAAACCCTATCGACAGTTCCGGTGGAAACTCCGGCTAACTTGGCTATATCTTTAATTCGAATTTTTCTCTTTCGCATTTTCTTGTTGTTTATTTCTGAATATTTTTCTGTTTCCTCCCTTAAAAAGTTTTTGTTCAGCAAATATAACATAATGCTTTCGAAAATACGAATTGAAGTTAAACTAAAATACAGCTATCTTGTATTTTATAAATGCTAAAAACAGAATCATAAGGTAATGGTTTGGTAGAAATACGTATCTTTGAGCGATGTTTTGTATTTCTGTTTTTTTATGAAAGACAATTTTTCTATCATCGAAAACGAAGATCATGCTTTGTTTCTTTTGATCAAGAAAGGAGACAAAGATGCCTTTGTGGTGGTATATCACAAATATCATTCCTATTTGTATTCGCTGGCGTTGCGTTACCTGAAAAATGTTGAAGCGGCAGAAGAAGCTGTTCAGCATGTATTTGTAAAATTGTGGGAAAGTACCCGACACATCGAGATAGAGATTAATCTAAAAAATTATCTTTACACCATGACCAAAAATTATATCTTGAATTATTTTCGTGATAACAAAAAAATAGTTTCGATAAATTATGTAAATGCACAAGAAGAGATTTCGGATGGTAACGATTTTTCAACGCTGCTCGAAGAAATGCAATTATCGGAAATACTAGAACAAGGAATTGAGAAGCTTCCTGCTCGAAAAAAAGAAATCTGCAAAATGAAAATGGAAGGAAGCATTAGTAATCAGGAAATTGCAGACCGAATGGGTATTTCTATTCATACTGTTAAATCGCATTATCAGGAAGCTATAAAAATGCTTCGAAAGTATTTTCGCAAAATGAAATTAATGTTGTTTTGAAAAAAACATTTTTTAACTCATATTTTTTCATGATTTGTGTGTCTATTCAATAAAGGAGCAATAAATTCATGAATTTGTCCGGAAAGGAAACAATAAAAAAGGTAATCGATGGTTCATCTTCCAAAGAAAATGCCCGATGTGTTGTAGAGTGGTTTTCTTCAACGATCGAAGGGCAACAATTTCTGTCGGATATGATCGATC
>JAQVEB010000276.1 GCA_028698105.1 Petrimonas sp.
AGTCTCCCAGTCTCCCCCTCACATATCACTCTCCGAGCAACAACTGCTTCAACTCTTTCACCCCTTCCGATGCTCCTTTTTTAATGTGATGAATATCGTACCGGTTTGTGTGCACATCTTTCGGGTCAATCAGGTAAACGGGCACTTTTTTATGCACATAACCCAACAGCCCGGCGGCGGGATAAACGTTCATGGATGTGCCGATGATGACGAAAATATCGGCTTGCTCCGTAATGCGTGCCGCTTCGGCGATCATGGGGACGGCCTCGCCGAACCACACCACGTCGGGACGGAGTTGCGAACCTTTTTCACACAAATCGCCAAGATGTATATCGCATTTCTCGGCCGATAGCGGGTAAATAAGCGAAGGATCGGCAGATGAACGCGCGTTCATCAGTTCGCCATGCAGGTGGATAATATGTGTGCTGCCTGCTTTTTCGTGCAGATTATCAATGTTTTGAGTGATAATGGTAACATCGAAATATTTTTCCAACTCAGCCAATCCTGTATGGCCTCCGTTTGGGTGACATGTTAGCAGTTGTCGCCGGCGTTGGTTATAAAAATCGAGAACCAGCCTGGGGTTGGCGGCAAATCCTTCGGGCGTAGCAACGTCTTCCACGTTATGTTGTTCCCAAAGCCCGTCGGAATCGCGAAAAGTGGATATGCCGCTTTCGGCGCTCATGCCCGCACCGGTTAAAACTACCAATTTTTTCATTTTGCAGATTTTTTATATCCCGGGGTATCAGCTTTCATAACATCCTGTTTGTTGATTATGAATCGTTTACTGAAAACCGGCTACTAAATCCAACAAATATAGTTTTTTATCATTTAAAAATCGCATATTTCATATTAAAATTATAATTTTACGTAATTGAAGAAATAAAGCGAATCTTTATGGCAGATTTAGATGCAATACAATCAGACAGTAATTTTCTACTATATCAATCCGATGATGGAAAATTAAGAATTGAGGTTAGATTACAGGACGAGACCGTTTGGCTTACACAAAATGCAATGATGGAGCTTTTTGAGTCCTCAAAATCAAATATCAGCGAACACATTAAACACGTTTTCGAAGAAGGCGAATTAACAGAAAAAGCAGTTGTTCGGAATTTCCGAACAACTGCTTCAGATGGAAAGATGTACGATGTAAAGCATTACAATTTAGATGTCATCATTTCTGTTGGTTATAGGGTGAAATCACAAAGAGGTACTCAATTTAGAATTTGGGCTACCGAACGGCTCCGTGAATATTTGATCAAAGGTTTTACGATGAATGATGAGTTGTTCAAACAAGGAGGCGGATACTTTGAAGAATTGCTCAATCGCATTCGCGACATTCGGTCTTCCGAGAAAGTTTTTTATAGGAAGGTGTTAGAAATATATGCAACAAGCATTGATTATGACCCGCAAGCGTCGGTAACGCAATTATTTTTTCAAACCGTTCAAAATAAGTTGCATTGGGCTGCACACGGACATACGGCTGCAGAAATTATTTATCAGCGCGCTAACTCGTCGCAACCTTTTATGGGATTAACTACTTTTAAAGGTAAAAAACCTGTAAAACAAGAAATTTCTATTGCCAAAAATTACCTGAATCAAGAGGAGTTGAGCGTTTTAAATCGGTTGGTTTCGGCTTATCTTGATATTGCTGAAGTGAATGCTATGCAGCGAAAGCCAATGTATATGAGAGACTGGATTAATGTATTGGACGGTTTTATTAAAATGAGCCGTCAGCAAATCCTAACGGACTCGGGAATGGTTTCGGCAGAGCTGGCAAGTAAAAAAGCATTGCTTGGATATGAAAGGTATAAAAAGAAAACAGCGAATGATCTTTCGATTGTTGAACAGCAATTTATTCAAAGCATCGAGCAGGCAAATAAAAAATTAAAATCATCAAAATAACAGCAAAAATAAGAATGCATAAGTATCGGACAGAATTTAGTTGTTATTATTGATTGGAATAAGTTGAATGAATATGAGCCCGCAATCCTCTCTTGGCCTCACCCCCAACCCCTCTCCAGCCTCACCTGCCCGTTGGGCATCCTCTCCAAAAGAGAGGAAAATACGAAAAGAGTTTTTGGGGGAGCACGTGCTCAGAAACATCGAAGTTCGCCAAAGTCTCTCCAACTAATGTTCGACCTATTTCTCTCTCCTTTTGGAGAGAGTACCCGCAGGGGGAGAGAGGCTGGGGAGTCCCGATAGCTATCGGGATAGAGAGGGGCCGGGGACAATTATGGGCTGTATCATCACCTTTTGTGAGAACAGAAACTAATAACTTAACCTAATTTGGACTCGTTACTTATTTTATGAACGTGCAAATCTGCGATGTATAGTTTTTTATCATTTAAAAATCGAATATTTCATATTAAAATCGTATTTTTGCAACCGAATTTTCAAAAGCTCAGTTTTTTATATTGAGTGAACTATAAATCAATCGGTCATCAGATACCGGCAAAAGAAAAAAGTTACATGGATAAATTAAGTTACGCGTTAGGAATGAGTATGGCATCGAGTTTGGTGCAATCGGGATTAAGAGAGTTGGATGTGGATTCGTTCGTGAAAGCATTTACGGAAATTATGGGCAACGAGGCCCTTTCGATGTCTCCGCAGGAAGCAAATCAAATCATCGAAGAATATTTTAGCAAAAAACAGGGCGAAATGCTGGAAAAGAATTTGGAAGCCGGACAGGCCTTTTTACAGGAAAATAAGAAAAAAGAAGGTGTAGTTGCTTTGCCGAGCGGTTTGCAATACGAAATTCTGAAACAAGGAACCGGCGCTAAACCGAAAGCTACCGACAAAGTAAAATGCCACTACCACGGAACACTGATAGATGGCACGGTTTTTGATAGTTCCATACAACGGGGACAGCCCGCCGTATTCGGTGTAAATCAGGTGATAAAAGGATGGGTTGAGGCTCTACAGTTGATGCCCGTAGGTTCAAAATGGCGCTTGTACGTTCCTTCGGAACTGGCTTATGGACAACAGGGAGCAGGGAACAGCATTCAACCGAATTCGGCGCTCATTTTCGATGTTGAACTGTTGGGAATCGAGTAAATTGAAATTTTTAGGGACATAAACAACATATTATTAATAATACGATTTAAAAATGAAAAGAAAAAGTTTTTATGCACTCAGTGCACTTGCCGTATGTGGGTTACTCCTTGTGTCTTGCAATGCAGGAACGCCCAAAGCATCGTTGAAAACTCCCGTTGACAGCCTTTCTTACGCTTATGGCGTGAATTTGGCCGATCAGGGTTTAATGCAATATTTGGAACAAGCCGGTGTGATACAAAATTCATCGAACATCGAGTACGAATATCAAATGAAAATAGCGGCTGCCACAGATTCGCTCCAGAAACAAAGCTTGCAAAAAGAGATGAATGCCAAAATGGACTCGTTGAACAAAGTAAACGGCCCGAAACTTAACGAATTTATCAAAGGGCTGCAGGAAGCGTTGAAAGCGGGTGATGAAAAATCGGCCTACATTCAGGGTTTGGGAATCGGACAACAAATTTCGAAACAAATGCTGCCGCAATTCAACCAACTGATCTTTGCAGGTGACTCCACAAAAAAGATCAACACCGATCAATTGGTTGCAGGACTTGTGGGTACATTGAAAAATCAAAGCCTCGCAATTGATAAAATGACTGCAGGCACCTACGTGCAAAGCGAAGTGGAAAAAGCGCAAGCCAAAGAACAAGCTAAACAGGAAGAAGACCTCAAGGTGCAATACAAAGATTCCATCGCCGCAGGCGAAAAATTCCTTGCCGACAACGCAAAACGCGAAGGCGTGGTTACGTTGCCCAGCGGTTTGCAATACGAAGTGTTGAGAAAAGGTACAGGCCCGGTGCCGAGTGATACCGATCGCGTAAAAGTGAATTATCACGGAACGCTCATCAACGGAACCGTTTTCGATAGCAGCGTTCAACGCGGCGAACCGGCAGTTTTCGGTGTTACGCAAGTTATTCCGGGATGGACCGAAGCCTTAAAACTGATGCCTGTCGGCTCCAAGTGGCGGCTCTATGTACCTTACAACCTGGCTTACGGCGCTCAAGACAGAGGAACAATTAAACCGTTCTCTACTTTAATTTTCGACCTTGATTTACTCGGTATAGAAAAATAATAACCTCCGTTTCGTTTGGAACGATAAAAAAGGATTTTGCGTTTTCGCAAAATCCTTTTTTTGTGAAATTATGACGATATTGCAAAATAAATTAAAAGTTATAGGCAGTATTTATCTTATATCACAAACATATATATTGTTTGATAAATCCTCCGCTCGCGCGAGTTTCTAACTCGTGTGTCGCGTAGCGAAAAATAAA
>JAQVEB010000021.1 GCA_028698105.1 Petrimonas sp.
GGGGCTACGTAGCCCCCAGCGACAAACTAAATTTTGCCGGGATCGGCATCGGAGGGATGGGACGTAACGATATAGAGGATGTCGCAAAAACCGAGAATATCGTGGCGCTGTGCGATGTGGACTGGAATCCTACAGTCGAAAGTGTATTTAACCTGTACTCGAATGCCAAAAGGTACAAGGACTATCGTGTGATGCTGGACAAGCAAAAAGATATTGATGCCGTGATTGTTGCTACTCCCGACCATACACATGCCATCATCAGCATGGAAGCCATCAGGAGAGGTAAGCATGTGTACACGGAAAAACCGCTTACGCATACCGTGTATGAGGCCCGAATGCTGACCGAGGCCGCCCGGAAGCACAAGGTGGCCACCCAAATGGGAAATCAGGGACAGGCCGGAGACGGGCCGCGCAGACTCAAGGAAATGATCGATGACGGAGCCATTGGAACGATACAGGAAGTTCACGTGTGGACCGATCGTCCAAACCGTGGTTTATCTTACACGTACTGGCCGCAGGGCGTGAAGCGACCGGAAGACACACCACCGGTACCCGAAACTCTCGATTGGGATTTGTTTACCGGCCCCGCGCCTATGCGACCCTATCATCCTTCCTATCACCCCTTCAAGTGGCGCGGCTGGCTCGATTACGGCACAGGTGCCTTGGGCGATATCGGTTGCCATTCGTTCGATTCAATATTCAGGATATTGAAGCTCAAGTATCCTACCAGCATTCAGGGCACGTCAACGCTGGTGAACGGAGAATCCTTCCCGCTTGGGTCTATCGTCACTTATGATTTTCCGAAACGGAAAAATTTACCTCCGCTTCGGTTGACGTGGTATGACGGAGGACTGCGTCCGCCGCGTTTAGCCGAGGTAGCGCCCGGAGTTCAAATGGGTGCCGGCGGGGTATTGTATGTAGGCAGCAAAGGACTGATTTTGGGCGACCAACTGCTACCCCAGTCCTTGAACGAATCTTATAAAAGGCCTGAACCGTATATCAAATCTTCGCCGGGACACCGGCAGGAGTGGATATTGGCCTGTAAAGGCGGAGACCCTGCAGGATCGAATTACGATTGGGCAGGGCCGCTGACCGAAACGGTATTGTTGGGAAATATCGCATTAAGGCCCGAACTAAGAGAAAAAATGAGCTATCAGAGTTTGGAATTCAACCCGGAGAAACTCACATTCCCCAACATGCCGGAAGCAGACCAGTTTTTGCATTATACTTACAGGGAAGGCTGGACGTTGTAAAAAGAGCTTGATGAAAGATTTCGCAATGAATTACAAATAAAGAGGCTGCATCAAAAAAATGACGCAGCCTCTTTCTATATCGAAATGCCGGCTCACAACCACTTCTTCTTTCGGAAGAAAAACAAGATACCCAATACCGACATCACCATTAGTGCGATGGCAATGGGATAGCCCCATTTTTCGGACAATTCCGGCATAAATTTGAAGTTCATCCCGTAAATACTCGCGATGAGTGTTGGCGGCATGAAGATGACGGATACAATGGTGAATATTTTGATGATCTTGTTCTGATCAATGTTAACGTACCCGAGAAACGTGTCCTGCAAGTAATCCAACCGGTCGAAACTGAACTTGATGTGCTCCACCAGGGAGTTGATGTCCTTGATAATGATGGTGAGTTTGGGCTGCAATTCCTGCGGAATGAATTCGCTGCGCAACATGCTCGATACAACGCGTTGCTTGTCAATAATATTTTCGCGCAGCATCATGGTTTTTTCCTGTAGGTTTTTGATTTCCATCAACAGTTCTTCATCGGCTTCTTCCAGGCTAAGGCTGTTACTGAGTTGGGTAATCTTCTGCGTCATGTCCTCGATCATGTCCGCATCAAATTCAACGCGGGTTTCGAAAAGCGCCACCAGCACGTCGGCTCCTGTTCGGTAGTTTTTGGGGTTGGCCGATATTTTTTTTACGGTTTCGTGAAACGAAATTAATTCTTCGCTGCGCACTGTTACCAATATGTTGTTTTTGAGGATAAACGACACGGGGTCTGTCTCGAAATTCGAGAGCAGGAAATTGGAATTGACCACAAGCGTATCGTTGGTCTCAATGTAGCGCGACGACATCTCGATTTCGATCATCTCTTCCTCCTCCTGGATATAAATTTTGAGGAAATCTTCGAGTTCGTTCTCAACCTCTTCGTCAACATCGTTGAGGTCAATCCAAAGGAAGTTCTGGATCGGAGTGGATTTTAGAAAATCAAGGCTTCGACTTAATCTGATGATGCCGTCTTTCTGATAAAAAAGTTTTACTTCGGCCATGTTGATCAGTTTTTAATCGGTGAATAAATCAGTTCTTTTGCTCTTCCGAAAAAACGCCTTTCACCAAAGGTTCAAGCAGGTTGGTGAGGCTTTCGAATTGCGCGATGGACAGCTGCTCGGGACGTTTGTTGAGCATGGGGTCGTCGGGCATCGGGGTTTCTTCGGGCAGTAGTGATTTGATGGAGTTTCGCAGCATTTTTCGGCGCTGGTTGAAACTTGTTTTCACTACCGATTTGAACAGTTTTTCGTTGCAGTTGAGCCTCTGACGCTTGTTTCGCGTTAAACGCACAACTGCCGATTTGACCTTGGGCGGAGGAATAAACGCCTGCTCGTTCACCGTGAAGACGTATTCAATATCGTACCATGCCTGCATGAGCACGCTTAAAATTCCATACGTTTTATTCCCGGGTGAAGCGATCATACGTTCGGCTACCTCCTTCTGTATCATTCCTGAACAACAAGGTATCTGGTTTTTATTATCCAGCACCTTGAAAAAAATCTGAGACGAGATGTTATAGGGATAATTTCCGATCACGCAAAAAGGTTCCTGACCGTATGTTTCGGCGAGGTTCATTTTCAGGAAATTTTCCTGGAGAATGTGGGCTTTTAGCTGCGGGTAATTTTCGTGCAGGTAGGCAATGGATTCGCGATCAACCTCCACAACCGTAAGGTTACGGTTTTTTTGCAGCAGAAACTGTGTGAGCATACCGGTTCCGGGCCCTACTTCCAGAATGGGAAGGCGGGGAAATCCATCGAGCGTATCGGCGATGCGCTGTGCAATTTCCGGATCTTTCAGAAAGTGCTGCCCGAGATTTTTTTTTGGACGTACCGGTAACATGTGCTGAATACAGTAATAATAGTTCGTGATCTCTTTTACGTTACAAGGATATGCCTATCCCTGATAAATACGGCAATTGATAATTCAATCTATTTAGTTAATTATCCTTATCTTTGCTGGCGCAAAGGTAAGGAATTTATTAAAAAAATAAACAAAACCTTTTTTAAAAAAGCACATAACTTGTTTTAATTCGACAGTTATGTTAATTTTACGCGCAATTCCCGAAAAGTCAATCTCTAAGATTCGTATGAACTCAAAATCTGTAAAAGATACATTGAAAACCGTTTTTTCGCTTGCATTGGGCGTTTTAATTCTTTGGTTGTTATACAGAAACACCGATTTCCGGCAACTTTGGGCAACGGTGAAAGATGCAAACATCTGGTTTCTTCTTTGGCCGCTTGTTTTTATTCTTTTGGGAAATGTGATCAGGGGATTGCGTTGGGGGCTGCTTATCAACAGGTTGGGTTATCACCCCAAACCGGCGAGCCTTGTGTATGCCACGCTGGGGAATTATGCGGTTAATTTTTTATTCCCGCGTGCGGGCGATATCTGGCGATGCGCCGCGGTAACCCGTTACGACAAAGTGCCTTTCTCCAAAACTTTTGAAACATACTTAATTGATAAGATTCTGGATATTGTTGCTTCTGTGGTGGTGGTTGCCATCAGCGTGGTTCTTTATCTCGAATTTTTCGTCTCCTATTTTCGCGAAAACCCGCACTACGGCGATAATATTGTCGGTTTGTTCGGTTCGGTATGGCTGTACGTTGCACTGGCCGGGTTTGTTATCCTGGCATTTGTTGTTTTTAAGTTTTTCAGGGAGGCGGGCATCGTAAAAAAAATAATCAAGTTCCTGAAAGAAATAAAACACGACCTCAAACTCGTGGCCACCATGAGAAAGAAAAAGCGGATTATTTTTTACACAATCCTCGTGTGGTTGTGTTTTTATTTGTACATTTACATGTCGTTTTACGCCTTTGGTTTCACCAAAGGGCTGGGGCCGGTTGCAGGACTGATTGTTTTCGCCATGAGCAACCTTGGTGTTGCGGTTCCGGTGCAAGGCGGAATCGGCGCATGGCATTTCATGGTCATATCCTCACTAGTTATCCTCGGGGTTACATACGAGGAAGCAAGTGCATTTGCATTGGCAGTGTTTACCATCCAAATGATTTGGATTGTGTTAAACGGTGTTTTCGGTATTTTGGCTCTGCCATACGTAAAACGCGATCTCAGCAATATACCGCCGAAAGAATCAGAAACAAATCAATAACATTTTAACTCCTAAAATACAATACATTATGGCTGAAGCAGAAATTTTAACCCTTAAACCACGTCGGGTGTGGCATCATTTTTACAAATTAACGCAAATCCCGCGTCCTACGGGACAAATGAAAGAAGTAACAAAATTTATTACGGACTTTGGGAAGTCGCGCGAATTGGAAACAGAGCAGGATAAAGCAGGCAACGTGCTTATCCGTAAGCCGGCTTCCGACGGTTTTGAAGGGAAGCAAACTGTTATTCTGCAGGCGCACCTCGATATGGTTCCGCAGAAAAACACCGATACCGTGCACGATTTCACCAAAGATCCCATTGAAACATACATTGACGGCGATAAGGTGAAGGCCCGCTCAACCACATTGGGTGCGGATAACGGTATGGGCGTAGCCATGATGATGGCTGTCCTGGAAGATACAATGCTTCAGCATCCGCCTATCGAAGCGTTATTTACCGTGGATGAAGAAGTGGGAATGGATGGCGCTTTCGGATTGAAAAAAGGATTTCTGAAAGGAACGTTGATGCTGAATCTCGATACCGAAGAGGAAGGCGAGTTGTGCATCGGATGCGCCGGCGGAACCGACGTAAACGTAAATTTCCAGTACAAAGACGATACCGAAATAGAGAAAGGCGATGCAGCCTTTAAAATAAGCCTGAAAGGCTTGAAAGGCGGACATTCGGGAACGCAAATCCATCTCGGCCGTGCCAATGCCAATAAACTGATGAACCGGTTTTTGAAAGATGTTGTTCGCAATTACGAGGCCCGTTTATCCAGTATTCAGGGCGGATCGTTGCGTAACGCCATTCCCCGTGAATCGTTTGCCGTGATCACGATCCCCGAGCAGTTATCGGACGATTTGATTGATCTGGTAACAGAGTACGAAGATTTATTCAATCAGGAATTTAACGGCATTGAACAGGGAATCACCTTTAAAGCCGAAAAAACGGCGTTGCCGAAAACGCTTATCCCGGTTGAAGTTCAGGATGATCTGATCAACGCAGTGGAAGGGTGTCCGAACGGTGTCATCAGCATGTTGGCTGATTTTCCCGATGTTGTGGAAAGCTCGCTTAACCTGGCGCTGGTGGAATCGTCCAAAGGAAAGATAGATGTCAAACTGTTGGTTCGCAGCTCTTCCGAGAGCCGCAAAGAATGGGTTTGTTCATCGGTTGAGAGCGTTTTCGTGTTGGCCGGAGCCAAAGTTGAGTTCGACGGCGCTTACCCGGGCTGGCAGCCCAATGCGGGATCGGAGTTGTTGAACACCATGGAGAAAATCTACGTAAAAAAATACGATAAACGTCCAACCGTTGTTGTCATCCATGCCGGATTGGAGTGCGGCATCATTCAATCGAATGTAGATCATCCGCTGGATATTGTGTCGTTTGGCCCAACCATTACCGGAGCTCACTCTCCCGATGAAGCCATTGAGATTGACACCGTGGAGAAATCTTACGATTATTTGCTTACAATCCTGGAGCAAATAGGATAAAAAAGCTTCATTACGTAGCACATTAATTCAACACAATTAACAGAAAAGCTACCCATACAACCTGTTCAGGTAGCTTTTCCTGCTTATGAACAGAACACTGATAGTTATTTCTTCCCGATGGGAAGCGTCGGGCATTTGCGCCAACCGTATCTTTGAGTTGATAGAGGGGCACGTGGATTTGTGTTTTCTTGAAGAACGAAAAGATGTGGTCAATTTATCGAATTACCAAACGATTATCGTTGGCAGCGATATGCACGAAGATTTGCCCGAGCAGGAGATCACATCGTTTTGCGAAACGTATGCCGGTCTTTTGTTGTCCAAACGGTTGGGGTTGTTTGTAACCACATCCGATTCGGAAGAACAGGCGCAGGAAAAACTTCAGCAGGTATATCCGAAAGAGCTTTCCGAGCACGCCATTATCCTGAAATCCTTTGAGCACGAACGCGTGCAACGCAAGACCAGCTTTTGGGAAAGGTTGCTTCTGGGAAACAAAAAAAACGTTGCCGAATATAACATTGTTATGACATGCGGACAACATAAAATAGACGATTTCGTAAAAACAATAAACACACCCGATGAAGCGTAGAATAAAAATCTACCTGATTTTACCTGCGGCCATTGTAATTTATGCGCTGGTTATGGGAGTCATGAGTTATCCCCGCTACAGGGAATCCGGTAATTGGAGCGAGTTCGCGCTGATTATGGGAGTGTGCCTTGTGATCGCTGTTCTGTTGTATTTCATCCTGAAAAGAAAGCAACATATCAGGGAAAAATTCAAGAATTTAGACTAATACCGTAAAAAAGTGACTTTTTTTGTCACAACCTCACCTCCCTTTTCGTCTTTTTCTTAGAAGATCGAAATTATTACCGTTTCAAAAAATTGAATTATGAATAAACGTGCTTTCATTATCGTTCTGTCGGGCTTTCTGTCGTTGTCCGTTTTTTCGCAGATGTCGTTCAACAGCCTTTACAGCAATTTTTCGCGCGAAGAAAACGTAGAAAAAGTCAATCTCGGCGGTTTGCTGATGCTGATGGCAAAACCTTTTGTAAACAAGCATACACAAGGAGCCAGTATCTCGAGCATAAAAGTATTGTCGCTCGAAGATTGTACGCCCGAAGTAAAAGCACGGTTCAACAATCAGGCCAGGTTGTTTCGCGATAAACGCTACGAACTGTTCGTTAACTCGAATGAGAAAGACGATAAAACGCGTATTTATTTGCGGTTCGATAAAAATATGGTGCGGGAAATGGTGATTATTTCGATGGGCGATGAGCCCGCCCTGATCAGCCTCAAAGGGAAGATACGGCCGGAAGACATCGAAAAATGGACGGAAAATACGGATGATGAATAACGACGAGTTTAAACAGCGGTTTCTCCCTTTTCATCGCCTTATCTATCGTATTTCTTACGCCATTCTGGAAAATACCGGCGATGCCGAAGACGCCACGCAGGAAGTTTTTATAAAACTCTGGCAACAACGCGATAAGCTGCAACGGGTGCAAAACGACCAGGCTTTCGTGGTAACTATGGCCAAACATCATTCGCTGGACATGTTGCGCCAGGGCTATCGGAAAAATGAGTTCCTCATGGATGAGTATCGCGATGTGGCAGGCGAAGAGATGCCCGAAGACCGCATGCACGCCAAAGAACGTCTTTCCACGGTAATAAAATGCCTGAGCGGCTTGCCGGAATCGCAGCAAAAAGTGATGCAATTACGTCATTTTGCCGATTTGTCCATCCCCGAGATCGCAAAAATTACACAATACACAGAAGTAAATATTCGCCAACTGCTATCGCGTGCGCGAAACACAATGAAAGAGAGATTAAACCAAAACGAAAGATAAGGTCTATGAGACCGAATGAAAAAATAGGGCATAAACACATGAAAATAGAGAAAATTAAAGAATTACTGGAAAAATTCTATCGGGGTGAAACTTCACGCGACGAAGAATACCGCCTCATGCAATTTTTCCGTCAGGAAAATGTTTCGTCAGAACTGGAGGCCGACCGAAAAGTACTTCTGTCGCTGGTGGGCGATGAGATAAAAATCCCCGATGGAATGGAGCAAAAACTGGAATCACTCATCGGCACACTCGGTGCAAAAGAGGCTCAAAAACCGGTACGCAAAACCGTGCGGTTGCGCTATGCCCTTGTATCCATAGCAGCTACGCTGCTGTTGCTGATCGGCGTGGGCATCCTTTATCAGCAACACCAGAAGAAGCAAGACCTGTTTGCCGATACGTACAAAAACCCCGATGAAGCATATCAGGCAACAATGCAGGCGCTCGAAGTCTTTTCCGAAAACTTTTCGAAAGGCGTAGAGCCACTTGAAAAAGCCGGTGAACATATAGAAGAAACTCAAAAAATAGTAAATAAATCAATAAACAAATAGAAAATGAAAAAATTACTCGTTGCATTGGCTTTTGTGACATTCACAACATGCCTGTTCGCTCAAAAAAATCCGTTCGAAAAGTTTTCGGATATGGATGGCGTTACCTCGGTATATATTTCAAAGAACATGCTCTCGCTTTTTCCGAAAAATTCCGCTAAAATGAATTACAACGGGGTGAATGTCGGAAAGTTCGTGAATAAACTATCGTCCATTCTCATTCTCACATCCGAAGATTCGAATATTTCCCGGCAAATGCTTTCGCTGGCCAACAGCCAGGTGAAAGGGCGCGATTACGAGCTGCTGATGCGCGTGAAATCGGAAGACAACGACAACATCAACTTCTTCATGAAGGGCAAGCCTGAGAGCATTCGCGAACTCATTATGGTGGTTGACGGCAGCGACCACGAGAGCGTTATCATGCAGTTTCTCGGCAACTTTACCCTGCAAGACATACAGGAGATGACGGAAGGATTCACGAAAGATTAACTCTCGGCCTCCCTGTTTTTAATCCGCATAATTCCGTAAAAAGGTTATGCGGATTTTTCTTTTTGCCGAAATAGGATTACATTTGTTTTTCAATTTGCAAATTATGATACGATATTTCCTCGCGGTGTGTTTGTTCGGTTTTTCGATATGGATGTCTGCTCAAACCGCGCCGCATCAGTATATGTTCCGGGTTTATTTAAAAGATAAACCCAATGCCGGTTACTCGGTAGCAAATCCCGAAAAATTCCTTTCCGGGCGCTCCATTGAGCGAAAAAACAAACAAAACGTCAAAGTGGATGCTTCCGATTTTCCCGTATCGGCAGATTACCTGCGGATGATTCAGAAATCGGGAGCGAAAATCGTTTCGCAAAGCAAATGGTTCAACACGTGTGTGGCACAGGTGAGTGACAGCGCAAAAATTGAAGATTTGAAATTGCTCCCGTTCGTAGATTCGGTGAAATACGTCTGGAGAGGATTCATAAACCCCGCGGCAAATTATATGCGACCACGTTTAGAGGCGACCGACTGCGGTGACGAAGTCGCGTTCGATAACGTTTTCGGCTTCACACAACTCGAATTTGCGGTGCACAACGCGGCGGCGCTGGCTGACGCCGGTTTCAGGGGGAAAGGGATTCGTGTGGGCGTTATTGATGCCGGATTTACAAACTTCGACGCGATTCCTTATTTTGAAGGAATGGCGTTCTTCGGTTACAAAGACTTTGTTCCCACCGGTTACATTTTTACGGCAAGCGATCACGGAACCAAAGTATTATCTACAATGGCGGTAAACAAACCCAATCTGATGGTTGGGTCGGCGCCTGAGGCTTCGTTTCTGCTGCTTCGTTCCGAAGATGCCCGCAGCGAGTTTCCCGTGGAAGAGGATTTTTGGGTTGCGGCCGTCGAATATGCCGACAGCGTGGGCGTTGACATGGTAAATACATCGTTGGGATACAGCGATTTTGATGATAAATCATTGAACTACAACCATGCGCAACTCGATGGCAAGACTTCGCTGATGACACGCGCTGCCGACCGTGCATTCGAGAAAGGGATACTGGTTGTGGGCAGCGCCGGAAATGAAGGCAATAAACCCTGGAAAAAAATCACATCGCCGGGCGATGCCCGAAACATACTCACCATCGGCGCCATTTCGCCCGACAGCGTCATCACGCCGTTCAGTTCCGTTGGTCCCACCGCAGATCATCGCATTAAACCCGATTTGGTTTCGGTTGGCGGGCCGGCCGTGGTTATAGGACAAAACGGCGCGATCGGGCTGTCCATGGGAACTTCCTTTTCGGCACCGTTCATGGCGGGGCTCATCGCCTCGTTGTGGTCAATCAATCCGGAGTTGAACCGGCAGCAGATCATCAATATCGTAAAACAATCGGCGGATCGCTATCAGCACCCCGACACGATTTACGGCTACGGCATCCCCGATTTCGGAAAAGCCATGTCCGTTGTACTGGAAACCCTTCCCACTTACGATAAAAAAGTGACCAACAACCGCTTTTCAATTGCTCCCGATGCGGCAAACAAGAATTATGAGGTAACGCTCATTGAACCGGAATATACCAACGATGCTTATTCCGTGAAATTGTTAAACCAGCAGGGGATAAAAGTGACGGAACGTCAATTTGAAGAAAAGAAAAATTTCGTATCTTTCCCCATTACCGATGAACTGAGTAAAACGGGGAAGTTTATTTATTTTGTGATAGATAGTCCGTTTAAGCAGGATGTTATCCGTATAAAACGCTAAGTTTATGGCCGAATCGTCCCTCTCGTTATCCGAACTTAACCGGTATGTGCGCGAAGCCATTCGCGGGAGTTTTCCCGATACTTATTGGCTCCGTGCGGAAACAAGTGACGTGCGCCGCAACCAGAACGGACATTGTTATCTGGAATTTATTGAAAAAGATGCCGTAACGCAATCCATCATCGCGCGTGCGCGTGGAATGATCTGGTCGAACACGTTTCTTATGCTCGAAACCTATTTCGAGACGGAAACGGGGCAGGCTTTCACATCGGGGTTGAGCGTGCTTGTGCGCGTGAATGTTGATTTTCACGAATTATACGGCTATTCTCTTACGGTAGTGGATATTGACCCCACTTTCACGATCGGCGAAATGGCCCGGAACCGCATGCTTGTGCTCAGGCAACTTGAGGAAGAGGGTGTGCTTACGCTCAACAAGGAGTTGCTGTTGCCGGAGCTTTGCAACCGCATAGCGGTTATCTCTTCGCCTACGGCGGCGGGTTACGAGGATTTCACCGACCAATTGGAGAAAAACCCGTACGGATTGAAATTTTACACCAAACTTTTTCCCGCCGTCATGCAGGGAGACCGAAGCGAAGCTTCTATTATCTCGGCGCTGGATAAGATATTCGATCATAAGGAATCATTTGATGCCGTGGCGATTATCAGGGGTGGGGGAGCGTCGTCGGAATTAAATTGCTTCGACTCCTACCTACTGGCAACGAACACCGCGCAGTTTCCCCTGCCGGTCGTGAGCGGCATCGGGCACGAACGCGATGTGACCGTGCTGGATATCGTGTCGCACACACGCGCCAAAACCCCTACGGCGACAGCCGAGTTTTTTATCGTTCACCTGGCGGAAACGTTGAACGAACTGCTGGAATTGGAAGAACGGCTGGTTTCGGAGATTGAAGGCCGTTTGCAGCAGGAGCAGGTGGAATTGAGCGTGTTGTCGAAAGAGATTTATCATTTGTCAACGGGATTCGTACGTGAACAAACGGCCGACATTCGGCAACAGGCTTTCCGGTTGAAATATTATGCAAACCGGTTGATAGACAGCGCGAAGCAAGACGACGGACAGCGTGTTTACCGAATGCAGCAATCCTTAAAACATGTGTTGCAACGTGAGAAGCACGCACTTTCGGCCACAGAACAGTTTGTGCAGATGACGGCGCCGGAGAATATTCTGAAACGTGGTTACACCCTTACGTTGAAGAACGGGAAGATTATTACTTCAGCACGCGCGTTGAACGAAAAAGACAGGATTGAACCCCTTTTTTCCGACGGAAAAATAACATCGGAAGTAAAAAAATAGCGAAAATGGAAAAATTGACGTACACACAGGCTAAGAACGAACTCGAAGAGATCGTACAGGCCATAGAAACGGGTGAATTGGATGTGGATGCACTCACGCATAAAGTAAAGCGTGCATCGGAACTGATCGCTTTTTGCAAGGAGAAATTGACAAAAACCGATAACGACCTGCAGAAAATCCTTGAACAAATTCAATAGATATTTAATGGGTATTCGGTTGTAATTCAATTACTTCGTTGAATAATTGAAAGGTACGATGAAAAACGATTGAATCACGCGACGCGAATAGCAAAAAAAAAATTTATGATACCCGAAAAAAAATTCTGTGTAGTTATCGTTGCCGGAGGCAAAGGGTTAAGAGCCGGAGGCGAACTGCCGAAGCAGTTTCAGTTAATCGGCGATAAACCCATGCTGATGCACACGATTGAAGCGTTTTACCTTTTCGATTACCGGATGCGCATCATCATTGTGCTGCACCCCGATTACCTAAATCTATGGAACGACCTTTGCCAAAAACACAACTTCAACATCGCCTGTACGGTTGTTGAAGGCGGCAAAACACGCTTTCACTCCGTGAAAAACGGTTTGTCGGCCGTTTCCGGCGACGAAACGGTGGGTATTCACGACGCGGCGCGCCCCTTCGTTTCAAAGCAAGTTATCGGTAACGCTTTCAACGAAGCGTTTGAGTACCGGTGCGGCGTTATTCCGGTAATTGACGAAAAAAACAGCGTGCGGTTGCTTTCGGGAAATTCCAGTGAACCCATTGACAGAGAACGGCTGAAGCTGGTGCAAACACCGCAGGTTTTTCCGGCACATTTGCTCAAAAAAGCGTACGAAACCGCATTTAAACCTGAGTTTACCGACGACGCATCTGTTGCGGAAGCTCACGGTATAGCAATACGGTTGGTGCAAGGCAACGAGGAAAACATCAAAATAACCACGCCTTTCGATATGCGTTTGGCTGAGCTGCTAATCCGTGAATAACGTCCGTCGTGTCTTTTTGATAGAGCATAACGCTATATATCTGTTTTTATATTTACAAATTGAGTTTTTTTGAAAAAAAACCGTTCAAATTGTCAGATTGCAATGAATTTTTATTATTTTTGGGCATTATTTAAACGATAAAATGATTCCCATGGAAAAAATTGACAAACTCGACAGACAAATATTGGAAATAATATCGCAAAATGCGCGCATTCCTTTTCGCGATGTTGCCGAACAATGCGGCGTTTCGCGCGCAGCCATCCATCAACGCGTGCAGCGTATGATCGAAAACAACGTGATTACCGGTTCCGGCTACAACGTAAACCCAAAAGTGCTGGGTTTTGCCACGAGCGCCTACATCGGTGTTAAGCTCGAAAAAGGTTCCATGTACAAGAATGTGATCCCCGAATTCGAGAAAATCCCCGAAGTAACGGAATGCCACTTTACAACCGGGCCATACACTGTTTTGGTGAAATTGTACGCGAAAGATAACGAACATTTGATGGATTTGCTCAATAACCGCATTCAGGAAGTTCCCGGCGTAGTTGCCACGGAAACCATGATCTCGTTAAGCCAGAGCGTAAAAAGGGAAATCCCCATCGTGAAGGACGCTTCAAAAGAATAGATTCTCTTTTCAGATAATAATTGTTGTCCGATAAAACAACGATTGCCGGAATACCCGGTAAAAGGTTAATCGCTTGTTTGAGTGTGAGATCGCGGAATGTTGTTTTATCGGACAACAGTATGTTTAGCCCTGTATTTCTTAAATAACGTGAGTTCGACGTAAGGATTTTAGTTGAAATCTACTGATAATAAATAAGGTAATAAGCTTGCCTGCTGCAAGCAGGGTTTTGATCCTTGCCCAACCATGTTTGTACTAAGGTTGTGGGAGAAAATAAGGTTTTAAATGAAACAAAATAACCTTATTTGTATTTTTATTAACCTTAGTAGAATTTAAAACATAGTAAAACAGAACCTTCTTAGCTTATTTTTAATATAATAACATCTTTTCTTACATCGAACTAACGTTAAATAAAGTTAAATTAGTGAATTTTTTTTATACTTTTATGGTTTATAAAATAAACTGATTTATATTTGTATTCGATTTATGATTGTAATTTATTTTTTAAAACAATAGAACAATGGAAGAAAAACAATTGAATGAGAAGGAAAGTCTGGAACTTATCGCTCAAATGATTCGCAACACGCAACGCAAAATGGAAAAGAACAGTGGCTTGCCATTTCTGATTTGGGGATATACCACTATTGCCGTATCGTTAGCGGTTTGGTATTTACTTTCCACAACCGGAAATTATCAATGGAATTGGCTTTGGTTGACTATTCCGGTTATCGGTTTTCCTATTATGATGTTTACATTCAAGAAAAACGAAGTTTATCCAAAAACATATATTGATAAAGTTATCAGTTATGTTTGGATCGTTTTTGGACTCTCCGCTTTTATCGTATCGGCGGGCACTTTTATTTTTCATCGTTTCCCTATCCTATTTACAGTTATTCTGCTTATTAGTATGGGTACAGCTATCACAGGATTAATTATAAAATTTAAACCCTTGGTCTTTTCGGGTTTCCTTGGTATGTTCTTATCGTTTTTGTGTCTTATGTTAAATCCACTTAACTCAATTCTTGTATTTGCCGGATTGTTTCTTATCGTACAAGTAATTCCGGGACATATTTTGAACTACAAAAGCCGAAAAAGCCATGTTTAAGGAACTCGACCCGCTGCTTCATTCCGAATTAAGACTAGCGATAATGTCGCTCCTCATTTCGGTAGAAGAAGCCGATTTCGTTTACCTGAAAGATCAAACGAAATCCACTTCCGGCAACCTTAGCGTGCAAATTGATAAACTGAACGATGCGGGGTATATTGAAGTAGAACGAGGATTTGCAGGAAAACGCACCCGCACCGTTTGTAAAATAACACCGGTAGGTGTAAAAGCATTTGAAGCATACGTAGAATCGCTTAGAAGTTATTTGAATTTATGAACACAGAAACACGATCTTTAGAAACACAACGTCAGGAATTTGCTCAACGAAAATTTCTGGCTATGCCTTACGCGGGCATCATCATGTGGGCAATTGTAGGAATTGGCGGTATTTTCCTTCCACCGCAACTGGAAGTCTGGTTGCTATTTATTTGTACCGGATTTATAGCCAGTCTGGGGATGTTTATATCGAAATTTACCGGGGAAAATTTTTTGGACAAGAAAAAACCCAAAAACACGTTCGATAATTTATTCTTTTTCGCCATGGGCGAAGCGCTGTTGGTCTATTCCATTGCAATACCGTTTTTCATGACGGATTACACGTCGTTGCCGTTAACGGTGGGCATTCTCACCGGCTTGATGTGGTTGCCCTTTTCGTGGATCGTGCAGCATTGGGTGGGACTTTTTCACGGAGTTTTCAGAACGATGCTGGTCGTTACGCTTTGGTTCATGTTCCCTGACATGCGTTTTGTACTCATTCCTTTTGCCATCGTTTTTGTATATATAATCACCATTGTGATTTTATTGAGGAGATCGTAACCAGAGACACGGAAAATAAAAAAGACGGAAGCCTGAAACTTTCGTCTTTTTTGTCGGGGTGAGATGACTCGAACATCCGACCTCCACGTCCCGAACGTGGCGCGCTAGCCAACTGTGCTACACCCCGATAGTGATTTGTGGCTGCAAAGGTAACTATTTTCTATGAAAAATGATAAAAATGATGCGAAATTATTTTCGGGACGAAAAAAATCCGTTATTTTTGCAGTACCAATTGTGCGGCAATAGCTCAGTCGGTAGAGCATTAGCTTCCCAAGCTGAGGGTCGCGAGTTCGATTCTCGTTTGCCGCTCCTCAAAAAAACAATAATCAGTATTTTAAGAGACGAGAAGTTTATCCCGACGCGCAGTCGTCGGGAAGTCTCGTTTGCCGATCAAAAGCAGGTGTGCTTTTCAGTCACCTGTTTTTATTTGAACCACGAGAACAATCCTTTTTTAGCGGTTTTTTCTTCCGAAGGAATGTAAGACATGATGGTTTGAAACGCGTTTTCGCCGTTGCGGGTTGCCTGAATGGCGTTGTAAATAATGCCCCAATCGGGTAATCCGCCCAGGTTACGGTCATCTATAAAGATATCGGCTTTAATCTTCCGTGGCGATCCTTCCCTGTTTTCCTCCAGATAATTTGCGTTGTGCGCGTAGAAATAAGTATTCTAAAATAATTATTGTAACGTTTTACATAGATAGGCTTACGCGATAGTTCCCCTAACGGCGAAAATAGACTCACTTCGTTCGCGATAAAGTCGCGGCGTTTAATATTTCAAGAGGCTTTCTGCTTATCAGCGTAGCCTATCGCCGCAGGCTTATCAGACGAAAATATCACAATAATTCTTAGCATTTACTTATATATATTAGCTTCCGTTCTTCTTGGCTTAACTACCGGAGCATACGGACAAAAAACTTACTTGGGCCAAGTGAATGTTGAAAATCAAACGGGTATAAAAGAAAATAGCTCCGCATCGGTATATATGGATATCGTGCTGGATGCATTGGAAATAGGCTTAAACGAAATGCTTACATTGACGCCTGTGTTAACGTCAAATTCAGGTTCAGAAAACATGCAACTTCCACCTGTAGTAATTAACGGCGGACGTCGTCAAAAAATGGTGCAACGCGCACGTGTACTGAATAACAAACAACTGTTCGAGGTGAACCCGCAAACGGTGGTGAAGCGCACGAATAATACTAAACAGACCATAAGCTACAGTGCCACTGTTCCATTTGAAAGCTGGATGAGCGACGCATCCATGAAATTGCTTGAAAATGTTACCGGTTGTGCCGACTGTGATAAAGGTGCGGGTGAACAACTCATTGCACAACGTATTATTCCGCAGTCTTATGTGCCCACGTATAAACTTACATACATTGTTCCCGAAGTAGAACCGGTGAAAGCCCGTTCCGACCGTCACTCCGCTACGTTTAATTATGTAGTTGGAAAGCACGATTTGGTACGTAACTATAAAAACAATGCCGCCGAATTTGACCGTGTGGATAGAGTTATCAACGAGGTGAAAGGAAATAAAGATTTAAATATCACAGAATTTACTGTGTCAGGATATGCTTCTCCCGAAGGGAACTATAATTCGAACCGCGCCTTGTCCGACCGTCGTGCCAATTCATTTGCCGATTATTTGAGCAACGCGCACGGTGTCAACCGCAGTCAGTTTAAAGTAACCGGTTACGGTGAAGACTGGGACGGATTGAAACAAGTAGTTGAAAAATCGTCGTTGGCCGATAAAAGCGAAATATTACGCATAATTAATAATGTAGCCAATCCCGATGCACGCGATGCCGAACTGATAAAACTCTCGCAAGGACAAACATACACCAACTTGCTTGCAAACTTCTACCCGCCGTTGCGTAGAACGGATTATACCATTGCCTACAATGTGCGTGCGTTTAGTGTGAAAGAAGCTCGCGAGATCATCAAAACCAATCCAAAGCTGCTAAGCTTAAACGAAATGTACTTAGTGGCGCAAACGTATCCGGCCGACAGCAAAGAGTTTAAAGAAGTATTCGATATTGCTGCCCGAATGTATCCGAACGACCCTATTGCCATTCTCAATTCGGCAGCGGCCGATATTGAAGGAGGCAATCATCAGGCAGCTATTGACCGCCTATTAAAAATAGAAAACGATCCGCGTGCTTGGAACAACCTCGGTGTAGCTTATGCCAGAATGGGTGAATTGCAAAAAGCGAAAACATACTTCGATAAAGCAGTTGCCCGCGGCGATGCCGATGCGAAAGCAAACTTGGAGGAACTGAAGAAAGTGATGGAGAATTGAGTCGCGGGTTTCGAGTTCCAGATTGCAAGCCCCCTCTAACTCCCCCAAAGGGGAAGAATAAGTCCCTCTCTTGTGGTGAGGGATTTAGGGAGAGGCCAACCAAAACGAACAAACATTTAAACAATATAAACAATAAACTAACAGCCAACGGTCAATAGCTAACGGCTAAAAACTAACAATAAACAAGATATTAATCAATCAATTTACTAACACTTTTAATTAATTAAAAACAAATGAAGAAAGTAACTAAATTTTTAATGATGGCCGCTATAGTCTTTGGATTTGCGGCTTGTAACAATGAGGTGCCAAATCCGGGTAACGACGAAGGCAATGTGTGGGCATCATTCACCATTGCGTTACCAACAGGAGGAGCAGGAACCAGAGCTGAGACTACTGATGTGCCAAGCGCTAATGCAGGTGACACGTATATTGGAACCGCTGGCGAGCAAGTAGTAAATGCGGTACGTGTGGAATTGTATGACGGGGTTCAGGTAGCTTATGCTTTTGACTTTGCCATCACAGCTGACGGAACAAATCCATTTACAGGTGCTGACGTTTCTACCAATGGAACTGCTGCTACACGCAGTACTTTTGTAACCAAAGCCGAGAAAGTGGTTGAGAAATCTTATAAAGCACTCGTCTTGTTGAATCCAACAGCTGCGTCTATTACTGCTACACAAAAAGGCAACAACATTTCTCAGGTTGAGCAGGCTATAACTGCCACAGTAGCTGATTTAACCACTCCTGCTTTCTTGATGTCCAATTCTCAGGGATTGGTAGATGTTCCTACAACCGCATTAAAAGCCACGGATGTTGCAGCGGAGCAAGCTCCCGTTGCCGTTAAGGTGGACAGAGCAGTTGCTAAAGTTTTCGTTGGCGGTACACCTACTGTAGAACAGGGTGCTACATTCACGGGCATTCAATGGACATTGGACGTACCAATACCAAGACTTTCCTGATGCGTAAGCTGGCACAAAAAGTTACGGCATTGAATACATTCGCTGCTGAAACTGCCGGAGACGGATCGTCCCGTTGGGACAGATATGCCGAAGACCCTAATTTCACCGGAACAGCTATTTCTACTGCTGTTACCTAAATCACCGGG
>JAQVEB010000277.1 GCA_028698105.1 Petrimonas sp.
GAGGTAGACGACAGCCTGCTGCAGTCGGCCCTGGCCGGCGGATTCCGCTGCACCACCGACTTGGAAGAAATACGAGGATGCAATTTCTACGTGGTGGCCGTGCCCACACCGGTGGACAAAAACAACAATCCAGACCTGCGGCCGTTATACGGCGCCAGTGAAACGGTGGGTAAGGTCATCTCCAAAGGCGATATCGTGGTGTATGAATCCACCGTCTATCCCGGAGTGACGGAAGACGAATGCGTGCCCATCGTGGAACGCGTGAGCGGATTGAAATACAACATCGATTTCTTTGCGGGTTACAGTCCCGAGCGGATCAATCCCGGTGACAAGGAGCATACCGTAGAGAAAATCAAAAAAGTCACTTCCGGCAGTACCCCTGAGATAGGCAAGATCGTGGATGAGGTCTATGCCTCTGTGATCACTGCCGGCACACACCCGGCACCCTCCATCAAGGTGGCCGAAGCCGCCAAAGTCATCGAAAACGCCCAGCGCGACATCAACATCGCTTTTGTGAACGAGTTGGCCAAGATTTTCAACCGTATGGGTATCGATACGCAGGCTGTGCTGGAAGCCGCTGCCACCAAATGGAACTTCCTGCTCTTTAAGCCCGGATTGGTAGGCGGACACTGTATCGGCGTAGATCCCTACTACCTGG
The DNA here is from genome assembly GCA_028698105.1 of Petrimonas sp. Taxonomy (GTDB): domain Bacteria; phylum Bacteroidota; class Bacteroidia; order Bacteroidales; family Dysgonomonadaceae; genus JAQVEB01. Next base: position 659 of record JAQVEB010000277.1, read on the forward strand.
CGCAAGCAGCACAGCGGTATGGATACAATCCCGAGATCATCCTTGCCGGCCGGCGGATGAACGATGGCATGGGTGAGTATGTGGCTGACCAGGTCGTGAAGCTGATGCTCAAGAAAGGGATCCAAGTCTTGGGCTCAAAAATATTGGTACTCGGTTTCACCTTCAAGGAAAACTGTCCCGATGTGCGCAATACCAAGGTGATCGATATCGTACGCACCCTGCAACAATACAACGCCCACGTTACCATTCACGACCCTTGGGCCAATCCCGACGTTGCCCGTCGCGAATACGGCGTGGAAATCGCAAACGAATTGCCGCGCGACACCTTCGATGCCGTCATCCTTGCCGTAGCACATGATGAATTCCGGAATTTGAATATGAAGCAAATTACAAACGGACATAGTGTTGTGTATGATGTGAAGGGGATTCTGTCTGAAGAAATTATTGACGGGAAATTGTAAAGATATTTAGTTGTAAACTATTCGTGTTTAACTAACTGAAGAAAACCTATTGTTTATTATGGCGAATTATTTTTGATATGATTATTTTGTGTAGCTTTGAAAAACAATAGAACAGATTGTACGAAAATATGAGAAAGATAACAGTCAGGAATGTAGGTCCAATAAAAGATGCTCAATTAGAATTAAAAAAAATAAATATTCTGATAGGCCAACAAAGTACAGGTAAAAGCACCCTGGCAAAAATAGCCTGTTTTTGTTCATGGGTAGAGAAAGAAATCTCTATTGCACAGAGCCCTGCGGCGTTTGAAGCGAAAAATTATTTTGCCGACAATTTGACTGAATTTCATAAGCTTAGCGGTTATCTTTCAAAACAATCAGTTATTACTTTTACCTCAGAAGTTCTCTCATTTGAATATTCAAATAACAGGTTCTCATTTCAATGGAATGAAGGACGGTTGAATTATAGACGTCGCAAAACACTTTATATCCCGGCAGAACGAAATATTGTTTCAGTAATACCCAACTGGTTTGAAGTTAATTTGGAATTTAATAATACACGTAGTTTTTTGGCCGATTGGGAAAGTGTGCGAAAGTATTTTTCCAAAGAGAATCCTCTCTCTATTTTGGACATTGGAAAATATTATCACAATTCAGCAGATAATTCTGACCATATTATTACTAAAGATAACAAGGATATATTGATGGAAAGCGCCTCCAGTGGATTACAAACAGTGGTGCCGCTTCAGGCATTGATCCAATACTATGGTTATGATTACTACAATGCCGGTTTAAAGAGGAAAGAGAGCAATGTGAATATGCAACAAAAGATGCATCGTTTATACGAAAACATTCTGCGCCAATTACTCAATACTTTATCCAAAGAAGAAAAAGCAGCGTGGGAATCAAAAAAGACGAAGATTTTCAGAGAAAACAGTGATATTTCTCTGCTTCCTGAAGAGGTAAGAAGGGGTTTGATTTTTCCAAATACTGAGATTGAATCTCAGTATAAAAAGATCGCTTCCCGATTTCAATATCCATCATCAACAGCATTCTTTATCGAAGAGCCCGAGTTGAACCTTTATCCTGTTACGCAGTACAAACTGGTGAACATTATTGTTGAAATGGTAAATGTTATGAATCATTCTCTTTTCATAACGACCCACAGCCCATATATACTCACAAGTCTAAATAACCTGATATATGCTGGAGAAATAGGTAAACAGTATCAAAAAGAAACAGACCAGGTTGTACCTCAAAACCTATGGATTAACAAAGATCATGTTTCAGCATGGAAGATTGATGCCGATACAAATATGCTCGAAAATCTGATAGCAGATGATTTGGCCATACTTAGAGCAGAAGAGTTGGATGATGTTTCAGAAATTATCAACAATAAATTTGGTGAATTATTTGAAATTGCACATCATAAAAAAGAAGAATAATGATGAGTAGATTTCATGAAATTCACACGAATTGGTGTTTCTGTGATCGCAGAAAAAAAATATCTATCAGTGAAAAAGGGAAAAAATATTTTGCAACAAACAAGGAAGAAAAGGAGGTAGCGCAATATCATTTAGATGCCCCGGACAATACAGACGAAACCCATAAAAAATGTGATTTCGCTTTGTATCTATTCGATGACGATGATATCAGTAAAGATGCTGACAGGGTAATATTTATTGAGTTAAAAGGAAAAGATATCAAAAGAGCGTTCCAACAAATACAAAATTCAATAGATGATTGGGTTGTGGCGTTTAACATCCGTCCACGGAGAATAGATGCTCGCGTTGTAGCAATGGGTGTTCCAAATCCAAAAATCATAAGCTCTGATTTACTACGATTAAGGAACAGAGTATTTGAATACGGAAATGGAGACGTACTAATTGGCTCAAATGGGTATTTTAGTGAAGACTTATAACTTACTATTAAAGTAAATATTTCACAATGAAAGGTATTGTCCTTGCGGGAGGCTCCGGCACGCGGTTGTACCCCATTACCAAAGGAGTCAGCAAACAGCTACTTCCCATTTACGACAAACCCATGATTTATTATCCCATCTCGGCACTGATGCTGGCAGGGATCCGGGAAATTCTGATCATCTCCACACCGCAGGATTTGCCGGCATTCGAGCGACTGCTGGGTGATGGCAGCGACTATGGCGTGAAGTTTGCCTATGCCGAGCAACCCAGCCCCGACGGACTGGCACAGGCCTTCATCATCGGTGAGGAGTTTATCGGAAATGATAGTGTCTGCCTGGTGTTGGGCGATAATATCTTCTACGGTCAGGGATTCCGGCCAATGCTCAATAAAGCGGTCAAATATGCCGAAGAGCAGAGCAAGGCTACCGTATTCGGGTACTATGTCAATGACCCGGAACGTTACGGTGTGGCTGAGTTTGATAAAGAAGGAAACGTGCTTAGCATCGAAGAGAAACCGGCAAACCCGAAATCCAACTATGCTGTGGTGGGCATTTATTTCTACCCCAACAGTGTGGTTGGGATAGCCAAGCATATCAAACCTTCAGCACGCGGAGAGCTTGAGATCACCACTGTGAACCAGGAGTACCTGAAGCAACAGGACTTGAAGGTGCAGTTGCTGGGCAGGGGATTCGCCTGGCTCGACACAGGTACGCACGAATCGCTCTCCGAAGCTTCCACCTTCGTGGAGGTAATTGAGAAAAGACAGGGATTGAAAATTGCCTGCCTCGAGGAGATCGCTTACAAAAAAGGATGGATCAACAAAGATGATCTTATTCGATTAGCAGCACCGATGAAAATGAACCAATACGGAACATATATCCTGAACCTGATAAAATGATGCAAACCAAAAACATACTAATCACCGTATGTCATTAAAGCAAAAGACAGTCAGCGGACTGTTGTGGAGTTTTGTTGATACCTTTGCCGGACAAGGTCTCACCTTTATTGTAGGTATTATATTGGCGAGAATCCTCTCACCGCGCGAATTCGGGTTGATAGGCATGATCACGGTATTTATTGCGGTATCCGAATCGTTTATCAACAGTGGATTCAGCAGTGCGCTGATACGGAAAAAAGACTGCACCAATATCGATTTTTCTACGGTTTTTTATTTCAATCTGGCTGCCGGTATCCTCTTTTTTCTGCTCCTT
>JAQVEB010000278.1 GCA_028698105.1 Petrimonas sp.
GATAAGGTTGGTGCAAATGTAGTCAAAAAAAATAAAAAACAACTTTTTTACGAAAAAAAATTATAATAAACAATAAAATGTTATTTTACACTTATTATTTGCAGCAAAATATCAGAATCGGAAATCGTCTATAACAATGTCATCGTTCTTTTTTTAACGAAACCCACCCGTCCCCATCGCTATGAGGTGTTCTTCTTCACATTACGAAATGATAATTCCTGGTCTTCGGTACACTCCTTATAAATTAATTCCGGTAGCGCCCCCCCCGATTTTACCCTCCACGAATTGATAACAAAAATGAAAGTTACATTTAAATTCAGCCATTGCATAAACCTTCCATGAGGTTATTCGTTATAGTACATGTAAGTTTACATTTTATAATCATTCTAAATAACGCACTCATTTCATTTCAACCGATATAAAATGATTTTTGACGAATTCAATCCATCAGAAGATAAAATACTCAGAGTAATTGATAACGACGGAGAAGTAATACGTCCCGATTTAATCCCCGATTTAACCGACGAAACTGTTGTAAAAGCGTACAAGACAATGCTTTTTGAACGCGTGGCCGATGAAATGGCCATATCTTATCAGCGACAGGGACGTATGTTCACATATCCATCCAACAAAGGACACGAAGCCATTCATGCAGCGGCCGGTATGATCATTGGCCCGGATGATTGGTTAGTGCCGGCGTTCAGGGAAATTGGCGTGATGCTTGCAAAAGGAGTTACAATGAAAGAAATATTCTTGTATTACAACGGAAACGAACACGGCAGTAATTTTAAAAATGCTCCGCGGGTGTTACCCGTTAATGTGCCTATAGGCACGCAGTTGTCTCATGCGGTGGGAATAGGATATTCCATAAAATACCGGAAAAAGAACGATATTGTGTTTACTTTTATTGGTGACGGCGGCACATCTGAAGGCGATTTCAGCGAATCCCTCAATTTTGCCGGCGTGTGGCAGGTGCCGGTAATTTTTACCATCCAAAATAATCAGTATGCCATTTCGGTACCGGTTTCTACACAAACTAAATCTGTTAATTTGGCGGTTAAATCCATCGCGTTCGGTATTCCGGGAATTAAAGTGGACGGAAACGATTTCTTTGCGATGTATCTGGCCTACCGGGAAGCATCGGAACACGCAAGAACGGGCAAAGGAGCAGTGCTTATTGAAGCATTGACGTATAGAAGCGGTGCTCACACTACATCCGATGATCCTTCGCGATACCGCACGAAAGAAGAGGAAGAGCGATGGGGATTATCCGACCCCATGCCCCGCCTGAAGAAATTTATGGAACGCAAAGGAATATGGAAAGAGGACGAAGACAGCCTGAGAGATCAATACAAGAATGAGATAGACAACCAGTTTCTCGAAGCTGAAAATTTTGCTCCGTATTCATTAGACGATGTCTTTGGATATATGTACACCGAAATGCCGGAAGATCTTAAAAAACAGAAAGAAGAGTATGAGCAATTTTTAACTTGGAAAGGAAGTCGAAGATGAGTGTAATGAATATGGTTCAGGCTATAAATAATGCCTTGGATATAAAACTTTCCGAAGATAAAAACATCGTTGTTTACGGTGAAGATGTGGGAGTTGCCGGAGGAGTTTTCCGTGTGACCGAAGGTTTGCAGAAAAAATATGGCGCGGAGCGCGTATTCGATTCACCGTTGGCCGAATCGGCCATTGTGGGAACAGGTCTGGGAATGGCGCTTGCCGGTTTAAGGCCGGTAGTGGAAATGCAGTTCGACGGATTTTCGTATCCGGCCTTTAATCAGATAATTTCCAACGTTTCGCGTATGCATAACCGGTCGCGTGGAAAATTCAACGTACCCATGGTAATTCGGTTTCCTTACGGAGGAGGTATCAACGCCATAGAACATCACTCGGAGAGTCCGGAAGCATTGTATGCCCACATACCCGGCTTAAAAGTGGTAGTGCCTTCAACGCCGCACGATGCGAAGGGATTGTTAATATCGGCCATAGAAAGTGACGATCCTGTTATTTTTATGGAACCGAAAAGAATTTACAGAGCCATAAAACAAGAAGTGAATGACGAAAAATTCACTATCCCGATTGGAAAAGCAAAAATTCTTACTGAAGGAACAGATGTTACGGTAGTTGCATTTGGGGCAATGATACGCGAATGTCAGCGAGCGATGGCGATGGCTGAAGAAGCGGGTATTTCGGTGGAGTTAATTGATCTTAGAACTATTTATCCGATTGATAAGGAAACCATTAAAAATTCGATACAAAAAACCGGCCGAATGGTAGTCGTGGCCGAAGCAAATCAATCGTTCAGCGTGGGTTCTGAGTTAATTGCGATTGCCAACGAAGAAGCGTTTTTGTATTTGGAAGCGCCACCCAAACGCGTGATGGGATTTGATACCATTGTTCCGCTGGCACAGGGTGAAAAATATTACATGATAACTCCCGAAAGGATTTTTTATGAAATAGAAAAAACGATAAATTATTGAGCGGAGATAATGCAACAAAACATATAAAAAAATATGATTATCCGCATAATGTCCTACATCAATTGCCACGTCCCTTTAGGGCGTGGTTTTTGAGATACAGCGCAGATAGGCTTTAGCCGAAATTTATACTATTATTGGGCTAAAGCCCGTAATTCTTAGACATCATTATCCCACGACTTAAAAGTCGTGGCAATAGATAAAGCCGTTAGGACACTTTGCGGATAATCATTTAAAAAAATAACACAAAGTAATTTCAGCAATAGTATGAGATATATTTTTAACTTTCCCGACATCGGTGAAGGGCTTGAAGAAGGAACCATTCTCGAATGGTATGTCTCGAAAGGCCAATCCGTAAGAACCGGAGACCCCTTGGTGAAAATGGAGACCGATAAGGTGGTCGCCGATATTCCTTCGCCCAGAACAGGGATTGTTGTCGCTTTGCACGGAGAAGTAGGGGAAATAATAAAGGTTGGCAATCCGTTGGCGGAAATTGAAATTGAAGGCGGTTTTGCCAAAGAGGCGCAGGAAGAGGTGAAGAAAGAATTTGCCCCCGACGCGCAGGAAAAAAACGAAACCGTGGTTGGTACAATGGAAATAGCTTCGAAAAACGCCATTTTACCTTCCAGCGATGAAGGCCTTAACGAATCGAAAAACAAGGGAGAAAACGCTTCTCGTAAAGCTTTATCCACGCCTGCCGTGCGTGGTATGGCTAAAGAACTGGGAATAGACATAAATAAAGTTACCGGATCGGGCCCTTTGGGACGAGTTACCAAGACGGATATTGAAAATTATCAATCGGCATCATCAAAAAAACAACCTGATTTCGATGAAACCGATGATGTAACATACGAACCCCTCACACAGATTCGCAAAACGATTGCGAAAAACATGATCAACTCCAAACAGAATGCGGCTCACATGTCGGTTTTTGAAGAAGTGGAAATATCTGATCTGATGAAAGTAAGGGATCAAATTAAAATAAAATATGCCGAAAGAGGCGTTAAACTGACCTATCTCTCATTTATTGTAAAAGCAACGGTAATTGCATTAAAGCAACATCGGCAGTTGAATTCCCGGATAGACATGGAAAACGATCGCATGGTGTACAATAAGCATTTCAATATCGGTTTTGCGGTAGATACTCCTGCCGGACTGGTGGTGCCGGTTATCAGAGATGCTGATCGGTTGAGTATCTTTGAAATAGCCAAACGAATTGACGAAATATCGGAAAAAGCCCGTCAACGGCAACTCACGATCGAAGATATGAAAGGCGGATCGTTTACCATCACCAATTTCGGGTCTATCGGAGGAATATTTGCCACGCCGGTTATCAATTATCCGCAAGCCGCAATTTTGGGTGTCGGCAGAATAATGAAAACACCTGTAGTGAAAAACGATACACTGGCCGTTGGCAATATTTTACCACTATCGCTTTCGGTAGATCATCGCATTGTGGACGGAGGAGAAGTTACACGGTTTATCAATAAAGTAAAGCAATATCTCACCGATCCGATGGCGTTGCTGATGGAGTGATGCCACGGTACAACAAAAAGATAAACCTGTTTTTAAAGATCACCGCGTATGGTTTTTGTATCGGATTATTCGTTGCCTGACCGAGAGATTTTAAATCAAACCCTCAACCAAGTTCTTATCTGGATCCCCGATAGAACATACGTTGTTCTGGGCGCATCTAATGAGGCGAGTGATGCGTTAATCGCAGAAAATATTGCAGAAGACAGGATTCCCGTTCTCAAACGTAAAT
>JAQVEB010000279.1 GCA_028698105.1 Petrimonas sp.
AAGCATGGCCGGAAGGTAATCAAAGACATTTGGCTGCAGAGAGTGGACTCTATTGCCGTATTATAACGGAAGGGTTATTTGGTATTCGTCCGGTCGGGCTTCATTCATTCACTCTAATGCCGAGTTTACCAAAAAATTGGAATAAAATGAGTTTGAAAAAAATTAGAGCATTTGGAAATAATTTCGATCTGAACGTCTCTCGAAAAGGTAAGAAAATTAAAATCGACGTAATTGTTGACAATAAAAAAGTAATGGAAAAAAACATCAATGAAGGAAAAGAGATTCTGGTATATTTACCTCAATAACAATAACAGAGTTAATAATTTGATTCTATTACGACATCATAAAAACAATAATTCATGCGAAACTCAATGAAGGCGAAGTTATCGGCAGTGATGTTTTTCCAGTTCTTTATTCAAGGTTCATGGTACGTGACCATGGGAACTTATTTAGGGAGAACCCTTGAGTTTTCTGGTGTTCAAATTGGACTTGCATATAGCACTGTTGCAATTGCAGCCATCATCTCGCCGGTAATTGTTGGGTGGAATTACTAACTTAGCGGGGACACAGAGTTAAGCATAAAAGCTTATTTTTGTGTAGTATGGGAAAACAAAGGACACATTTTGACAAAGCATTCAAAGCGAATGCGGTCAAACTTAGTTTAGAGCGCAAGAATGTTTCTGAACTTGCGCAGGAATTGGGTATAGCCCCCTTTCTTTTATATCGTTGGCGAAAAGAGTTCCAGCAGAAAGGAAAAGCCAGTTTCCCCGGAAATGGAATCCGGTCACTAAGTGAAGACGCCAAAAGGACTGGCGAGCTGGAAAAACGTCTGGAAGAGGCTGAAACGGAGCGGGACATATTAAAAAAAGTTTTGAGCATCATCTCCAAGAGAGATCGTTGATCTATCTTTTTATAAAGGAATACAACTCGAAACAATGTACGATCGAGGTTATGTGGAAAGTACTGAAAGTACCCAGGAGCAGTTATTACCGCTGGCTTAAAGATCCGGAGGGACAACGTAAGCGCAAGTATATGGAGTTGGACGAAAAGATCAGAGATGCATATTTTGCAGCTAAGGGACGCAATGGAAGTCCCCGGCTGGCAAAGGATTTGCAGGTATCCGGAACTCCCATCTCGAGAACCACTGTAGCAAGCCATATGAAAGAAATGGGCTTGTGCAGCAAACTTTCCAGACGATTCAAAGTGACAACTGATACCTCTCACAACTATAAGGTAGCTCCAAATCTGCTGAATCGGGAGTTTCATCAGAATGAGCCCATGAAAGCGTGTGTCTCTGATCTGACCTATATTCCATGTAGGGATGGGTTTCTTTATCTGACTTGTGTGTTGGATTTTTTTGATCGCAAACTGATCGGATGGTCCATTAGTGATCATATGAATGCATCCCATACCGTAATCCCTGCCATCAGGATGGCCAACAGGAACAGACCTTTTGCAGAAGGAATGATATTTCATTCTGACCGGGGCATCCAGTATGCCTGCAAACAAACTGTAAATCTGCTGGAATCCTTGAAACTGGAACAAAGTATGAGCGGAAAGGGAAATTGTTGGGATAATGCTGTGGCTGAAAGCTTTTTCAAAACTTTCAAATCGGAATTGGTCTATGGCACCAAACTCAAAACAAGAGAGCAGATGCGATTGTGTGTATTTGAGTATATCGAGTCCTGGTATAATCATAAAAGGAGATTCTCAGCATTGGGGAACTTAACCATTGATGAATTTTGGAATCAGTATAATATTAAAAAAGAATCAATTAAAAATGTCGCTTAACTTTTTGTTTCAATTGAGTTTGCAAGTCCAACACTTACCTGCCGGACACAACGTCGCTTTGGTTTTTACCCGGTGCATTCTGAACAATGCCGACTATACGCCCATCGGCTTTTCCAATCCATGCAACACTACTTGGACGCATCAGTTGGCGGCAGCATATGCTATCACTTCCCCACTGATTACCATGGCCGAAAACCCCGCGATGTTGCTTGAAGACGAGCGACTAAAGCCGGTATTGCCATTCATCAAAACACTTCCGTCCGTTTGGGATGAAACCATCGTCCTGCCAGGCAGTTCCATCGGAGAAACTGCCGTCCTTGCACGAAGAAATGGCGAAGACTGGTATCTCGTGATCCTGAACGGAGAGCAGTCCCGAGATGTGGAAGTAAATCTTGATTTTCTTCCTTTAGGTAGATGGAAAATGCTAACTGTCGGTGATAAACAGGGAGAAAGTGAAAACATGCAAGTGACGGAAACGTCTTTGATCGACTTAAATGTACCATTGAGGTTACCACTTCAACCCGGAGGCGGATATTTGGCAAAATTCAGCAAACGGTAAGAATCAAACTAATCATTGTGCAGAAGTTGATTTAAACGATTTCGAATAACAATTAGTGTTTAAAATATACCACAAAGTATTAGGTTATAAATTTCAAAAACAAATTCGATGAAAAACTTATTTTCTATTTTACTTTTCATGTTACCCGTGATCGGGTTACAGGCACAAAAATTCGACAACCTAGTGCTCACGCCGCCTATGGGCTGGAACAGCTGGAACAAATTCAAGTGCGACGTCAGTGAAAAATTAATCATGGAGATTGCCGATGCTATGGTCAGTTCGGGGATGGCGGCTGCGGGATATGACTATGTGGTGATTGACGATTGCTGGCAAGTTGACCGAGACGAAACCGGAGAGATCGTGGTGGATCAGGAGCGGTTTCCTCACGGGATGAAGTATTTGGTTGATTATGTTCACTCCAAAGGGTTAAAATTCGGAATTTATTCCTGTGCGGGGACAAAGACCTGTCAGGGAAGACCCGGTGGCAGAGGATACGAATTTCAGGATGCCCGAACTTATGCCGGGTGGGAAGTGGATTATTTGAAATACGACTGGTGCAATCATTCCACTCAAAATGCCCAGGCATCCTATTCTCTTATGCGGGATGCACTTTACAAAGCCGGGAGACCCATGGTATTCAGTCTATGCGAATGGGGGGCTAACAAGCCATGGGAATGGGCAAAAGATGTCGGTCACTTGTGGCGTACAACGGGTGACATAGTAGATCGTTGGGATGCCATGATGACTATTTTCGATGCCCAGAAAGACCTTGCCAACTATGCAGGTCCCGGTCACTGGAACGACCCGGATATGCTGGAAGTAGGCAATGGCGGCATGACTGATGAAGAATATCGTACGCATTTTTCATTATGGTGTATGTTGGCTGCTCCATTGATGGCCGGGAACGATTTAAGAACAATGTCAGACGAAACTCTTGCAATCCTGACCAATCGAGAAATGATTGCGATTAATCAGGATACTTTGGGAAAACAGGCGTTTTGCTTTCGCGACAACGGTGATTATGAAATTTGGGTCAAGAAACTTGTGGGCGATGAAAGGGCTGTGTGTCTGCTTAATCGGAGCGACGAAAAAAAGAGTGTTGAAGTAGATTTCAGGGTGTTGTTGGCGGCCAATGACGACTATTGGAAAATATCGAAGGGAGATTTGAAGAATTACACGATTCGCGACGTTTGGGAACATCAGGACGTCAAGCAGGGAAAGGATGTTTCTCTTGTGGAAATGCCGCCCCATTCCGTAAAGGTTTACAGGTTTATTAATAATCAGAAATAGTTTGCATGATCATGATCCGGAAATATTCAACATGGTTGCTGTTGTTGGCAACCCTATACACTTATTCAGCAGCTTATTCTTCAGATGTTTTTTTGGAAGCCGAAAGTTTTTAAAATAAAGGCGGCTGGGTAGTCGATCAGCAGTTTATGGATTTGATGGGATCATCTTATCTGATGGCTCACGGAATGGGCATGCCGGTGGAAGATGCCGAAACAACCGTAGAATTTCCTTCGTCAGGCGAATACTACGTTTTTGTGCGTACTTTTAATTGGACTTCTCCGTGGTTTTATGGGGAAGTCCCCGGTCAGTTTGAATTGTGGGTAAATGGGAAACCGACAGGAACGGTACTCGGAACGAAAGGCTCCTCATGGATGTGGCAGCATGCCGGGAAAATAGTAGTGAGGGAAAAAACGGCCACGTTTGCTCTGCACGATCTCACGGGTTTCAACGGAAGAGTAGATGCCATCTATTTTACAACCGCAGAGAATGAGCTGCCGCTTGACGATATTGGACAATTAAATCAATTTCGAAAAGATAAATTAGGATTACCCGAAACTCCTCGAAACGCCGGCACATTTGATTTCGTAGTCGTGGGCGG
>JAQVEB010000280.1 GCA_028698105.1 Petrimonas sp.
GATGATTGGCAGCTTCGGCAATTTCTTTCAAATCGAGCTCGAACTTGTTGATACGGGTGCCCAAACCGGCAATTTCGTCGTCCAAATCAGCGACTTCGAGCGGCAGTTCGCCACGCAGGGTCTTTATTCTATCTATTTCCGACAGATACGATTGAAGCTTATACAACGTTTTCAGTTTTTCTTCTACTGCAACGTCCTGTACTTCTGTTTTTTTTCTTGTAGCCATATTATTTTGATTTTTAATGTTCTTTCGTTACTCGGGAAAGACGAGAGATCCCGCGTTTCCATCTACAAAAAAATGCAGTAATCAAACGGCACGGAAACCGTTTCATTACTACATCATCTGCAATCGGCAGGAACCAGTCAGACCGCCATTGTTACAAATATTTCACGGGATTCGAATCGAACGCCGATTTATGTAATGCAAAGGTAGGATATTTTTTCGAAATGACATCGAAAAAGATGTCTTTTGTGCAAATTTCCGATTCGTAATGCCCTACAACCGCGAGCAATAACCGTCCTTCCACATCGTAGAAATCATTGTATTTAGCTTCGCCCGTAATAAAAGCATCGGCGCCGTAGGCTATCGCCTCGGGAATGAGAAAAGCGCCTGCCCCGCCGCACAAAGCCACATCGCGAACCTCCCTGTTCTGCAATTTGGTATGACGAATGGTGGGCAGGTTAAACACATCTTTCAGCAGATACAGAAATTCCTGCTCCGGCATGGGTTCGGGCAACACGCCCACTACACCGCTTCCGGCTTGTTTCCAATCGTTTTCCAACGGATAGAAATCGTAGGCCGGTTCTTCGTAAGGATGCACGGCGATGAGCGTACGCAGCACTTCCGATTGCTTATATCGGGGCAAAACGGTTTCGATGCGCACCTCTTTTTCGTAATGCAAATCCCCTACCTCACCTACAAACGGGTTTGCGCCATCCTGCGCCCTAAAAGTGCCTTCGCCAACCAAATTAAAACTGCACGAATCGTAATTCCCGATGTGTCCTGCACCTGCGTTGAACAACGCCGTGCGCACAAATTCGGCATACGAATCGGGCACAAAGGTAACCAGTTTCAGCAACTGTCCTTTTTGCGGACTCAGTACACGCACTTGTTGCAGACCGAGCATCCCTGCCAGCTTGTAATTCACCCCGTCCTGTGCGTTATCGAGGTTAGTGTGCGCGGCATATACGCAAATATCGTTTTTGATGGCTTTTATCATGCAGCGCTCCACGTAATTACGCCCCGTCATTGATTTAAACGAGCGAAAGGCCAGCGGATGATGCGAAATGATGAGGTTACATCCCAATGAAACGGCTTCTTCCACCACATTTTCGGTAACATCAATACACAACAAGGCACCTTTAGCTTCCTGATTTACATCGCCCACCTGAAGACCGCTGTTATCGAAATCTTCCTGAAGAGAAAGGGGAGCCAACTGTTCAATGATTTGAAGAATATCTTTGATGCGCATAATAAGTACGGTAAAACAATTAGTGATACAATTTAGAAGATATGTTCCGCTAAGGCGGAACTATCGGACGAAGTCCTTATCGCGTAAGCTTATCCATTAAATTACTTAAACACGGTTTGATGCACAAATATAACCCGTTTTTTTGTATTTTTGTCGATAACATCCAAAATAATCGGCATCGTTTATGAATAAAACATTATTTTTTAGCCTGTTACTTGTTACGGCATCGTTTTCTGTTTTTGGGCAAAACCGGATGAAGAAACCGGTTGAAGCGCCTGTTTTTGATAATACGCCCGTTCTTTTTAACCCTTCCGACTATCCCGACGGATTGGTGGAAAAAAACGGCCTGATTTATTTGGGAAACGGACGCATCGTGCTGAAAAAGATCCGCGTGCCCAAGTTTAAACGATATACGCAAGCCGAAATAAAAATATCGCTGGTTTCCAACGGCGACCCGTGGGACAAGGCGGGTTCCTGCTTCGTGATCCCGAAATCTTCGAAAATCTCCATGATGGATATTGCCCGGAATGCGGCCAGGTATCCGCAACAGGACACGTTGAAATACGAAAAACTCAGCGGCATTGTTCAGGGAAAAGATTATTTGCCCACCGTGGAGCTGATGCGTTTTATGACGCCTTTCGGCGTGGGGCATTTCAGCAACAACAACGATGCCGTTTCGGCAAAACGCCGTCCGGTTTACGTGGACGGATGGGCAAAAAACGCTTCGTGGCAACGAGATATTTCCGACCTGCTGCCCCTGCTCGAAGGCGAAGTTTACGTGGGCGTTTTCATTGATACGTGGACAAAAGAGGGTTACAAGGTTGATGTGAAATTTTCGTTTACCGAAAGCGCGTTGCGCTGCGATAAAAAGCCGAAACTGCACGTTGAGCCGTTAATTAATACCGTTTATTACATCGGACAAAAGCATCCCGATATTTTTTCGCGCAAAGATGTTCCCGTATCGTTTACCGTTCCCAAAGGCGCAAAAAACGTCCGCCTCAAATACATTGCCACGGGGCACGGCGGACACTCGGGCGGCGATGAATTTCGTCCGCAAAAGAATATTTTGCGTATCGACGGACGCGAGGTTCTCAACTTCACACCGTGGCGAACCGACTGCACATCGTTCCGGCGGTTCAGCCCCACTTCGGGCGTATGGTTGCAAAAACGAACAATTGCCTACATCAGCGACGAAGGCAAACGCGCCGAAAAAGAGATTGAAGAACCATTGGCATCGTCCGACTTGTCGCGCAGCAACTGGTGTCCGGGTAGCGATGTTCCGCCCGAAGAGGTTAATTTACCGAATCTTGCCGCAGGCAATCACATGCTTACCATCAGCATTCCCGAATCTACGCCAATTTCCGGCAACAAACTCAACCATTGGCTGGTATCGGCGTATTTGGTGTGGGAAGAGTGAAGACGGGTTGCGAGGTGCGAGGTACGCGTTATATTCATGGAATAACCTGATGTGAAACTCGCAGCGCCCGATTATTTCATTGCCAATCCCCGTCTTCCAACCGGAACAAATCGTTCACGCTTATTTCGAAAATATGCGCCATTTTCAGCGCCAACGTTGTTGAAGGGTTGTACTTCCCCAATTCAATGGCGTTGATGGTTTGACGGCTTATAGTCGATTTTTTTTATTTGATTCTTCATTTATTATTGACTTCTTACAGAAAAATACACCGTTAAAATACAACCAGATAAACATCTTATAAAGAGACAATTAATATCAAAATGAGCGTTAAATTTATTCATAGGTATTGTTTCGCATAAAATTTATTAATTCCTTTGTCCTTATAATTTCTGAATTAATAACTCTTTTAATTTAAAGAAAATGTAAAAGTATTCTATTTATTTTTTTACGATTTGTTTTTTAATGTCATCACTTTTTTTTATTCAATGTAATAAAAGTGATGAAACTGTAAAAGTTGAGGATAAGGTTTTATCCACTGATTTGATTGATGTTTATAAAACAACAAAAGATTTATACTCATCAAAAATAAATTTATGGAATATGAAAAATAAATTTCAGGCTCAAACCAGATCGGGGGTGGACACTACAAACAGTGGAACATGGGAATTTATAACCTTCAAGAATTTACCTGATGTTTTTGCTCTTATTGACAAACAAGACGATAAAAAAACATCTGTTTATTATATGGAGGGGGAGACTATTGTGTCTCAATACTCTATAGTCATTAATAATGAAGACGACATAATTAAAATAAAATATACAGATATTGTAACAGGAAATGAGTCCTTTCTCTTTATAGGAAAAGATGGAAATCTGATCTCAGATGCAGAATTTAGAAGCTCAAAAGGCCAAGCAACTATGGATTGCATAACTGATGCATACACCAATCATGGATGGACATCCGTTTTTACATGGGTTGCAACAGCATTTGTACCTGAAGTAGCTGCAGGCATTGCAGCCGGGTGCGCCGTGAAAAACTTATAACAAAATAGTTATGATTAAAAAAGTCATCTATTATGTTTCATTTCTTACAGGAATTATCCTTGTATATCTATTATTCAAAGGAGGTTATGCTGTATCGGGAATAATCGGATTATTTGTATATGCTATTATATATAAACCACTTTGTGATGCTATTTATTTAGGGTTTGCTGAAAAACTCTACGCAGCCGATACAAAATTATAATAAGTTTTAGATAATTTTCTTTCAAAAAATAATCGAAAAAATCGTTCTTTGAAAATTTGCCAAAAAATATCCTTCATTGC
>JAQVEB010000281.1 GCA_028698105.1 Petrimonas sp.
TAATAGGTTTAAGGTCACCGAAACAACAAAAAATACGGTCATCATGCAACTTATCGGGTAAAACAACGAGAAAAATCATTTTTTTTGAAAAAAAACCGCTTTTTCATGCAACTTTTTTTCACTTTTTCCATCTACTATATACAGAGCGTTAATAAATACAACCAAATGAAATCGAGTGATATGAAAGAAATCCTTATTACAGCAGCCTTTGCGGGGTTTGCTTATCTGTTGATACGTAATTACCGCATCAAAAGAAAGAAAAATCATGAATCGAGGGAATTCATTCATTTCCAGCTGTTCTGACAAAATCTTTCGGCAAGAATATATTATCCTTATTTCAATTGTTCTTTGTGCAAGGTTTTTTCGTAACTTTGCGTTCGTAAAAAAGAAAATAGTTGAAATAAGGATATTTTATGCTCACACTCAAAGTTATAAACGAAAATACGGAAGAAGTAATCCAGCGTCTTGCCAAAAAGCATTTTGATGCAGAAAATATTGTAAATCAGATTGTTGAATTGGACGGCGTGCGTCGCAACACACAGACCCTGCTCGATAAGACACTGGCCGAAATAAACAACCTTTCCAAATCCATCGGCGCCATGATGAAAGAGGGCAAAAAAGACGAAGCAACCACGGCTCGCGAAAAAGTGAGCGAGCTGAAAGAAACGTCGAAAACGTACGATGAAACGCTGAAAGATGCCGAAGAACAAATACAGACTCTCCTGGTAACCATCCCAAACCTGCCCCACGAATCGGTTCCCGAAGGGAAAACCGCCGAAGACAATCTGATCGAACGGAGTGGGGGAGAAACACCGCAACTTTCTCAGGACGCGCTTCCGCATTGGGAGTTGGCTAAAAAATACGATTTAATTGATTTTGAGCTCGGCGTGAAGATCACCGGCGCCGGATTTCCGGTGTATAAAGGCAAAGGCGCCCGCTTGCAACGTTCGTTGATCAATTTCTTTCTCGATAAAGCGCGCGATGCGGGATTTCTGGAAATCCAACCGCCGTACGTGATAAACAGTGCTTCTGGATTCGGAACCGGGCAATTGCCCGATAAGGAAGGACAGATGTATCACGTTGGGTTGGACGACTTGTACCTGATTCCCACAGCCGAAGTGCCGGTAACCAATATTTATCGTGATGTGATTCTCGATGAAAAAGACCTCCCGGTTAAGAACACGGCTTACTCTGCCTGTTTCCGCCGCGAAGCGGGTTCCTACGGAAAAGATGTGCGCGGACTGAACCGGTTGCATCAGTTTGATAAAGTGGAGATTGTGTGCATTGAAAAACCCGAAAACTCGTACGCTCGTTTAGATGAAATGGTACGTTACGTTCAAACACTTGTGGAAGCGCTGGGCTTGCCGTGGCGCATTCTTCGCCTTTGTGGCGGCGATATGAGCTTTACTTCGGCGCTCACATTCGATTTCGAGGTTTATTCCGCTGCGCAGCAGCGTTGGCTGGAGGTTAGTTCCGTATCGAATTTCGAGAGCTTTCAGGCCAACCGCCTGAAATGCCGCTATCGCGACGCCGATCGCAAGACGCAACTTTGCCACACCCTTAACGGCAGCGCACTGGCGTTGCCCCGCATCATGGCTGCGTTGCTGGAAAACAACCAAACTCCCGAAGGGATTCGCATTCCCGAAGTATTGGTTCCGTATTGCGGATTTGAGGTCATTGATTGAATTTATAGCAGAGATGCGGCATGCCACGTAGCTAGGTAAAATACAATTTTGTCACAGTGAGACCTCACCCAAAAATTGGGCATAAAGTGGAAATGACATGAATAATAATTTAATATGATTATCCGCATAATGTCCTACATCAATTGCCACGTCCCTTTAGGGCGTGGTTTTTGAGATACAGAGCAGATAGGCTTTAGCCGAAATTTATACTATTATTTGGGCTAAAGCCCGTAATTCTTAGACATCATTATCCCACGACTTAAAAGTCGTGGCAATAGATAAAGCCGTTAGAACACTTTGCGGATAATCATTTAATTCAATTAAACAGATGCCACCTTTCGTCGGCCCCGATAATCGGGATTTCCACTTTGCTCCAACATGACACTGACTTGAAGCCCAACGATCTGCGGTTGTCATTTCGAACGAAGTGAGAAATCTATAATAACTCAAAATCAGATATTTATAAAAATATGTCATTGGTAACGAAGTGATCCCGATAGCTCGGGACTATATTGTCAAGCTAACCAGATTCTTCACTTCATTAAAACTACGTTCAAGATGACAGATTAATAGCCTATTTCTCTTTCTCCCTATCCAAATCAAACCCCAACAACATACCGTCATACATATCGGCCATGGCGGCAAGGATTTCGATGGAATTGTCTTTGGTGAACATGCTCAGGGTTTTCATCATTTTTAGAAAGCCGTCGGCTTCGAACATTAACTTCAGGTTGTTGCCCGACTGCACGGGCGTTGCGCGCAACTTCCCCATGCCCAGCATGTAGCTCATCGTGATAAGGTTCGTTTCTTTGTCAATGGAGTATTTTCCTTTTAACCTGGCCAACCCCAGTTTGGCGGAGTAGGTACTGTCTGCGTTGAATACGAAATCGCTTTTTCCTTCTTTTATCCCTACCTTCCGGCAATAATCATTGAATTGCTTCTCAACTTTGTTGGCCACAACAGCTCCACCGGCTTTTTTCAGTAAATTATCGGTTTCGAACAAGCAGGCTGTGCCTTGATAGTTCCATTTACCGGCAATATCCTGATCTGCGGGCGAAAATAATCCGGTCACCTTGCTCCATATTTTTCCCAAAACGGGAACGGAAGAGGTGTCGGCAGGCGTTTTTGTTTGCGAAGAAGCCGATAAGGAAAATAACCCGACCACCACGGCAAAAACTATGATCTTTTTTGAAAGAGTTATCATTTCAGGTTTGTATTTAAATCGCTAAAATCTAATTAATTAATCGTTGAAATTTTTCGATGTTTTCCGGTTTTCCGTTCACATAAATAATGTCGTCCTGTTGTAGAACGTCGTTCGGATCCAGTTGTTCGATCATGTTTTCACCACGTGATACCGCCAAGATATTAATGCCGTAGTTTGCGCGTAAATTCATCTCTTTCAACGGATGGCCCACAAACCGCCCGCTATCGGTATTTATGCGCATGCAGGTGATGTTGAAATCGGGCAACTGTGCCGGTTGGAAGGTTTTGCGTCGTGTCTTTTGATTTTTGAATAAATCGTAATTATCGTCACGGATAATGTGCGTGAATTTCTCGATATCGTCTTCGGGAACCAGAAAATTTTGCAGCACGAACGAAAATATCTGGATTGACGTTTCAAATTCCTCCGGAATTACATTATCGGCGCCCATATCCAGCAGTTCCTGCGTATCTTTCACAAAGCGCGTGCGCACAAGCAGATAAACCGATTGAGAGATAAATCGGATGTTTTTGATGATGGTTTTCGTGGCAGCCGAATCGGAAATAACGATAACAACCGCGCGGGAACCTGCCACGTTCACCTCATTGAGAATGTGTGTTTGTGTTGCATCGCCATAAAGAATAGGGATGCCTTTTTCTTTTTCCCGTTGAACGGTTGCCGCGTTCAATTCCACCACCACATACGGAATGTGGCTGAATTGAGCCGCTTTGGCCAGATTCGATCCGTTTATTCCATATCCGATGATAATAAGGTGATTTTCATATCGTTCCGAACGAGCTTCCATATCGGTATTTGCTCTCTTTGCCGATTTCAGGCTCAATCGCCTTACGGTTTTAAATCCTGTGATCCAATTCGCTATCCTCTCCGAAAACATCATAATAAAAGGCGTTGCCAGCATGGAAAAAATGGATACGGCAAGAAAGTATTGTTTGGTTTCTTCTGTCAGGAGATGGTTTTCTATGCCCACTTTCGACAGAATAAAGGCAAACTCGCCTATCTGGAAAAGCGAGAGTCCTGTAAGAATAATCGTTCGGGCAGGGTATTTCAGGATCATCACGGCTACGCCGGCGATAAATGATTTTACGATGATGACGGCCAATAAAATGATAAAAATGATGCCGATGTGCCGGATGAAAAAGCCCAAATCGAGCATCATGCCTATCGAAATAAAGAAAAAAGTGGTGAAAAGTTCCCTAAACGGAAGTATGATGCTGGTTGCCTGATGGTTGTATTCCGATTCCGAAATAATGAGTCCGGCCAAAAGCGCTCCTAAGCCGACAGACAAGCCCGCTTTGTCTGTAATGA
>JAQVEB010000282.1 GCA_028698105.1 Petrimonas sp.
TTTGCCGGATAATACGTTGCTTATCCTGTTCTATTTCTCGGTTTGTGGAGTACCTTTTATTTTATTTTCAATTTTTTATCAGTGGATTAAAGTTAAAAAATGGTGCCCACTCTGTTTGAGTGTTGTTGGGGTAATACTCTTGGAAATTTGTTTGTTTATGTTTTATCCGAATAAATTTCTCGAATCTAATTTTGTTAAGCCTCTTTTGTTACTGTTATTTTCATGCTTAACCAGTGTATTGATATTGTATTTTTTTAAACGCTTGTTACAAGAACAAGTTGAAGCTTTTGAGAACAGAATTGAAACTTTAAAAATAAAACGCAATCCTATTATTCTAACAACGCTGTTTAATCGAGGGCAACAAGTGATTATCCCCAAAAAACATCAGATCAGTATCGGTAACAAGCAGTCACATACGGTCATCACTACTGTGCTAAATCCCAAGTGCCAACCTTGTGCAAAAATGGTGGAAAACATAATAACATTATTAGAGGAACATCCACAAGAAATTTTATGGCAAATTCGTTTTGATGGGATTGAATGGAAAGAATATCATCCTGTAAACCAAATACAACTTCATCTGATACAATTGTGTAATAATGAAAAAGAAGATAGTGTGAAACTGCAAATAATAAAAGATTGGTATCGTTCACAGTCTGTTTATTGGTTCGCGAAAAAATATCCAATCAACGAATTTATGTCGGAAACCATAACGGACTTTGCTGAACAGAATGCGGATAACAAACAATTGAATGTGAAAAAAGTTCCAACGATATGGATAAATAATCGGGAATTCCCCAAAGAATATTCCGTTAAGGATATTCCTTTTTTATTGGCCGATTTAAATCTTTTATTGAAACTTACAAAATAATCCGCGAGTGTATGAAACAACGATTTTTTATATTTTTGAGCCTGTTTTTTACAAGTTGTTTTGTGTATGCGCAGCAGGTTACTATATCCGGTACAGTTGCCGATAAAACTTTCCGCGAGCCTATGGAGGGCGTGTTGGTAACCGTTCGCCCGGCAGGTGAAAACAAAATCGTAAAATTCGCACAAACAACGGCACAAGGGAAATTTGAAATAGAACTCGCACCGTTTCCCGAAAACCACGTTCTGCACTTTTCCATGATGGGTTTTGCTCCGCAAACCGTTCCGCTCAAAGCCGGACAAACAACATATAACATACAACTATCGGAACAACCAACAGAGCTAAAAGAAGTTATTGTAAAAGCCCCAAGCATTCACCAACGCGGCGATACCATAACGTATGTGGTTTCCAGTTTTGCGGATGCGCAGGACAAATCGCTTGCGGATGTGCTCAAAAAAATGCCGGGAATTGAAGTGGAAGAAAGCGGTGCCATCAAATACAACGGTGTATCTATCAATAAATTTTACATTGAAGGAAAAGATATGCTGGGCGGTCGTTACGGCATTGCCACCAACAACATTCACCAAAAAGACGTGGGCAGCGTGGAAGTAATGGAAAATCACCAGCCGATAAAAGCGTTGGAAGATATTTCGTTTTCGCAAAATCCGGGCATCAACATCCGGCTGAGAGAAGATGCCAAAGCTCGTTGGGTGGGAACCGTTAAAGCAGGTGCGGGTTTTACGCCGTTTTTGTGGAACGTCGAGCTTACTGTGATGCGCTTCAAAAAGCAATCGCAAACGCTCAATACCTACAAAACCAACAACACGGGCAACGATTTGTTGCGCGAAACCATGTCGTTTTCTATCGACGACATTATCGCCCAATTCGGGAAAAACTACCGTTTGAGCGATAATATTCGCCTTCAGCCTTCTTTGCCTTTTGGCATCGGCGCGCACCGGATGCGGTTTAACAATACACACTTGTTCAGCACAAATAATCTTTGGTCGTTGGGAAAAAATTACGACCTCACATCGCAAATAACCTACGTAAACCACCGGAATAATTCCGACAATTTCAATCGCACAACCTATTTTTTGGAAGATTCTACCATAATTACAGAAACCAACGAACATACGTACACGAAAGACAACCGCTTATCGGGCGATGTAACACTCACGGCAAATACTCCCACGTACTATTTCAAGAACAAATTGTTTACCGATTTTCGGTGGAACGATACCGATATGGAAATTACGGGTACGTTTCCCAACTCGCAAGTTGCGTCCATTCCATACAGACAGGTCTCAAACGATTTCGAGATTCTTAAGCGCAGCGGCAAAAAAGCTTACACGCTCAATTCTTTTAACCTGTACCAAGTAAAACCACAACAATTAACAGTGGAAAGAAAAAGTGAAAAACAACACCAACAAATCGAATCATCGGCCTTTTATACGAACACGAATACGGCATTGTCATTTTTTCTGAATCCTGTAACTGTTTCCATGAAATTGGGTGTGGTGGGCGTTATCCGCTCGCTGGAAACAGAACTTACGGGTGTTTCCGATACGCTCGGTAGGTTGAAGAACGATGTGCGGATGCGTTACCTGAACTTGTACGTTGCGCCAGAAATGGAATACAAAAAGAGCGGATTCGAAGCCAAATTCGATATGCCTGTTTCGTTTATTCCGTATCGGTTTACCGATAAAACCAACAATAATAATAGGAACGATGAAAAACTTTTTCTCTCGCCACGGCTGTTTATGCGATACCATTTCACGTCGCGTCTTTCGGCATCGGTTTCGGGCAGATACGCGCAAAGTCCGTTGCAGGAACAATCGTTTTACGAAGGGCTGATTTTGCAGAATTACCGTAATCTCTCGCAAGGATTTATCGATTATAGAACGGGAAACAGCCAATCGGTGAATCTAAATCTCAGCTATCGGAATCCATTGAAAACCTTGTTTGCAAATGGAAACGTGATGCGTTCGTGGAACTATTCGCCACGCGTTTCCGACCGCTATTTTTTGAACGAATATTTACTAAACACGTATATTGTACAGGACAACCGTTCCGATATTTGGATGGCTTATGGTAACCTAAGCAAGGGCGTGGATGCGATAAAAGGAATAGTTTCCGTGCGAAGCTCCTTCACTTCGTTTGACGGCTCCACATTCCAGAATGGAAAAGAGTCGCCGTATTCTTCCGATAGTTGGGAAATAACACCGAAGCTTACGAGCCACATCGCCAAATGGGCAAACGTATCTTACGAAGTTACATTTTCAGAAAATTGGCTGAAAATGAAAAACGGCGGTTTGAAAACATCATACAAAAATCTGTCACAACTATTTTCATGCAACATCACTCCAAAAAGAACGTGGTACGTGCAACTTACCGGTGAACATTACTACAACGAAATCACAAAAGACGTTTCCAAGCATCTTTTCCTTGCCGATGCAGAGTTTACCTACAGTTTCAAAAGCGGTTGGGAGTTCAATTTTTCTGTAAAAAACATCTTCAACCAAAACGTATATGCTTACACCCTTTACGACGGATTAACGAGCATCACTCAGGAATACAAAATCCGTCCGCGAAATGTGATGGCGAGTGTGTTTTTTAGGTTTTGAAAATTACCATGAAGTTGAAACAATATAATTTCCCCTTCACAAAACAACCCGACTCCATGGATTGCGGCCCTGCCTGCTTATCCATGATTTCCGAATATTACGGAAAACGCTACACGTTGGAGTATTTGCGTGATAATTGTTTTATAGGTCGAGACGGGGTGTCGTTATTGGGAATTAGTAAAGCGGCGGAGAAAATAGGGTTTCACACCATTGGTGGTCGTCTCACATTCGATAAGCTGGCTGAGAAAGCGCCGCTTCCCTGCATTGTCCATTGGAATCAGGAACACTTTGTGGTGGTATACAAAATAGCTCCCTCTCCTAAGAGAGGGAAACTGTCCCCCCTCTTCCTGTGGAGAGGGGATTGGGGAGAGGCCAGAGGGCTGATCCACGTTGCCGATCCCGGTAAAGGCCTAATCACTTACACTCGCGAAGAATTCTGCAACCATTGGCTTAGCACCCAAACAGGTGGGGAAGAAAAAGGAGTTGCGTTGCTTATAGAACCCACACAACTGTTTTTCGAACAAGAAGGAGATAAACAACCATCGGAAAACCGAATTAAATTTTTATGGAAATACTTGTTGAAATACAAACGTTTTTTTACTCAGCTTATATTAGGACTGTTTATCGGAAGCATCTTACAACTAATTTTCCCGTTCC
>JAQVEB010000283.1 GCA_028698105.1 Petrimonas sp.
AAAAAGACGATTTCTCGGTTTAGTGACGAGTGTTGTTGGCGAAAAAAAGAGGGTGTCTCAAAAGTATCACTGAAGTTTCATTTTGTTATGTTGAACGAACTGATCCCGATAGAGTTATCGGGAGACAATTTGATAGCAGATTTTACTTTTGAGACACCCTCTTTTATCTATTGTGCTGCAGGTCATTAATTTCTCCCCAAAATTTCTTTGGTATCGCGGGCGATAGTGAGTTCTTCATCGGTGGGAACCACCACCACTTTCACTTTCGACGACGGTTTACTGATCACGGTTTCCGTGCTTCGGGTCTTGCGGTTGAGGTCGTCATCGAGTTCAATGCCCAGATATTCCATGTTTTCGCAAACGGCTTTTCGTGTGCTGTGCTGGTTTTCGCCCACGCCACCGGTAAATACCAGAACATCCATTCCGCCCATGGCGGCGGCATAAGCGCCAATGTATTTTTTGATGCGATAGTTATACATCTCCATAGCCAGAACAGCTCTTTTATCGTTGGCGCCTACGGCGCTTTCAATCTCACGCATATCCGAAGAGATGCCGGTTATGCCCAGCATTCCTGAGAATTTGTTCAGTAACGTTGAAATGCCTTTGGCGCTCATGTGCTCTTTTTCCATAATGTACGATACTGCGCCGGGGTCTATATCGCCGCTTCGCGTGCCCATGATCAATCCTTCCACGGGCGTCATTCCCATGCTGGTATCTATGGACTTTCCGCCTTTGATAGCGGTAATTGAGCCGCCGTTACCGATGTGCGCGGTAATAATCCGTTGCGTTTCATAAGGAACATCCAGTATTTCGCAAACACGTTTGGAAACGTAACGATGGCTTGTTCCGTGAAAGCCGTAACGCCGGATACCGTATTTTTCGTATAACGAATATGGAACGGCATACATGTATGCGTAATTGGGCATCGTTTGATGAAATGCCGTATCGAAAACGGCCACCTGCGGCGTTTCGGGCATGAGTTCCTTTATCGCATAAATACCTTTCAGGTTTGGCGGGTTGTGGAGCGGAGCAAGATCAATACACTGCACAACCATGTTGATAACCTCATCGGTAATGAGCACACTGCTGTTGAATTTTTCACCTCCGTGAACCACCCGATGCCCTACAGCATCAATTTCGCTTAGCGATTTTATACATCCGTATTTCTCGCTCAACATAACGCCGAGGATATACTCGATTCCGGCACGGTGCTCCAGAATTTCGCCTTCGAGAATAACTTTTGTTTCGTCGGGCAAAGTGAGTTTAAGGAACGAACCTTTTAATCCGATTTTTTCAATTCCTCCCTGCGCCAGCACCTGCCGGCTCTCCATCTCAAAAAGTTTGTATTTTATGGACGAACTTCCGCAATTTAAAACTAATATCTTCATTTTTACAATTTTCAGGTTAGAACAGTGATTTATTTTCTTCTATCGGATTACCATTTTCATCATAAATGTAGAATCCTTTTCCGGTGCGAACACCCAATTGATTGGAACGGTAGAGTTTCCAAAGAAGGGGGTTGGGTTTGTATTTTTTATCGCCGAAATCGTTGAACATGGCTTCCATTAAGGTGACCATACGTTCAATCCCCACGATGTCCGTCATGCGGAATATGCCGTAACGTTGTCCGTAAATAATTGTAAACGTTTCTTCGATACTTTGCATGGAGGTTACCCTTTCCAAGAGAATTTCGCAGGCTTCGTTGAGCATCGCCGACATTAGCCGCAGGCTCACATTGCCGTTGCTTTCGCTAATGCGGTGCGGCCGGTAGCCGATCATTCGGGCAAAAATCTCCATTTTGCGGCAAACCTCGTTTGAGGTGTACATGCCGCTAACGACTTCCAGAATGCGTGCATCGGAGTGCGATACCGGAAAATAAAGGCTCACGCACCTGTCCTTGTGATCCAGATCGGCGGCCAGTTCACTGATGATTACTGTTGAGCCGTTTGTGGCGATGATCGCATCGTTTTCCAACACCTCTTCCAGTTTTTTGAAAATGCTTTTTCGCAACGGAGTGCTTCTCCTTCCGGTTTCGGAATAACGCGTGCATTCAATCACCATGTCGCAATCCATGAAATCTTCATACTCCATGGTGGGAATAATGCGATTCATGATGGCTTTTTTTTCCGATTGGGTGAGCCCCCAGTTCTCAATGCGGGTGTCGAGGTTATTGCTCAGTTGGTTCATCACATAATCGGCGCGTTCCTGGTTTTCTTCCATAAAAACAACCTCCATTCCTGCCGATGCCGTGAGGTTGATGATGGTTCTCCCGTCTTTGCCCGCGCCCACTACGCCTATCTTGCTGAACATCGGTTTACTCTCGCTCAGCGCGCTGATATTCAGTCCGTATTTTTCAATGGACTCTCTAATTACTTCACTCATGATCTTAGCAATTTAGTTATTTTTTAGCCCGATTGCCTGGTTGGCGGCAATGGCAACCATTTTGTAAATATCATCCACCGAGCAGCCGCGCGACAAATCGTTCACGGGTGCGGCCATCCCTTGCAGAATGGGGCCCACGGCCTCGGCGTTTCCTAATCGTTGAACCAGTTTATAACCGATGTTTCCGGCTTCCAGTGTAGGGAAAACCAGCACGTTGGCTTTCCCGGCGATGGGGCTGCCGGGCGCTTTGCTTGCGCCAACCGACGGAACAAGCGCGGCATCGGCCTGCAGTTCGCCGTCAATAAGCAGGTCGGGCGCTATTTCTTTGGCTATTCGGGTAGCTTCGGTTACTTTGTCTATCATTTCGTGCTGCGCGCTTCCTTTGGTGGAAAAGCTCAACATAGCCACGCGCGGTTCCACCCCCACGATGCTTCGCGCTGTTTGCGCCGAGGCGATGGCGATGGATGCCAATTCTTCGGCCGAGGGGTTTGGCATCACGGCGCAATCGGCAAAAATGAGCGTGCCGTTTTCACCGTATTGCGGCGTTTTCGTGAACATGATAAACGCACCCGACACAACTTTCACTCCCGGCATGGTTTTGATGATCTGCAACGCGGGGCGCAATACATCGCCCGTGGTGTTTTGCGCGCCGGCAATTTCGCCGTCGGCGTCTCCGTTCTTGATCATCAGGCAGGCCAGATACAATGGGTTTTCCGCAAGTTCGGTGGCCTGCTCCATTGTCATGCCTTTATTTTTACGCAATTCGTAAAGGAATCCGGCATAGGTTTCTTTTTTGTCGTGATTTTTTGGGTTGATGATAGTGGCTTTGCCGATATGCTGCAACTTGAGTTCCCCGGCTAATTGGTGTATCTCGTCAGGATTTCCCAACAGAATTATGTTTGCGACGTCGCCGCGAAGCAATTCATCGGCTGCCCGAAGCGTACGTTGTTCGGTGCCTTCGGGCAGCACAATGCGTTGTTTGTTCGCTTTTGCCCGTTCGATAATTTCGTCAATGAGATTCATAGTTTATGTTGTTTGATGTTTTCCAAATAAACAGCCGTTAAGGTAAATTTCAATATGAAATTTATCTGGTACAAAAGTAGTAAAAAAAGGGATAGAATGGTTACAAATGGTAAGGGGAAATGGATGCTAAAAAATTGAAGCGGTAAACTAACCGCTTCAATAAATTTCTTGGTTGTGTAAATTAAACTGTGTCAGGTTTTATTTTTATTGTTAATTCAACACCATTTTCTAATGGGTAATGCTGAGACCTGAGTTTTAGTTGGTCAAAAACGGTTAGGGGTCGACCCCCTAATCGTTTTTATGTTCCCAATGGTTCAAAGCATCGCCATCGTTTTGTTGGTCACCACAAAACTAATGAAAATTATTGAATCACCATTTTTATCAAAAAATTAATCGAAAAGTTTGAATCTTTCCGGAAAAAGAATTGCCAGTTGCTGGGCCGTCTGTCCCCAGTCTTTCAAGGGCATGGTCCACTTTTTACGGATATTACGGTAGGCCAGATAAACCAGTTTTTCCAACGCCGTATCATTGGTGAAAACCCCTTTGTTTTTTGTCACCTTGCGAATCTGGCGATGGTATCCCTCCACCGTGTTGGTGGTATAAATCAGTCGCCGGATGGCGTCAGTATACTGGAAATAGGCCGATAGTTTATGGCAGTTGTCCCGCCAGGATTTAATCACCAGTGGATATTGTTCGCCCCAGTTCAACTCCAGA
>JAQVEB010000284.1 GCA_028698105.1 Petrimonas sp.
ACCTTATAATTATTCGAAAGAGTTTTTCCCTTTCAAAAATGGTTATGGTAGCACATGCCACAATAGTCGCAGGAAGCAATGCCTGACGAGGGATTATTAATCCCATTAAAAGCAGAATTCCTGCAATTATCAGTCGATCTATTGCTGCAAGCATGTCGTATGCGAAACTCGTTTAATGGATTGATTTGAATTGCATTAATTCTTATGCAAAAACCACCTTGGAGGAATCCTGCTAAGGAGAGCAAAAACGACAAGTGATGTAACAAGCTTGTCAATGGGATCTGTTGAAAGGCCTCCAAGTACGACACTATTTAAAAGAGTTTCACCAGTTGCTGAAAAAAATGTGGTTAATGCATCTGCACCGGAAAGTGATACCCCCTTCCATAGAAACGTTGTAACGGGTGCACTCATAATTGCCGATACCACGCCTAGACCGAGGCCGAATATAACCGTGGGTATCATTTTCTTAAGATAACCGAGTGGATATACAATCCACACATAAAGGGCGATTGCTATCGCTGTTCCAGCATAAGCCCATAAAGTTGGAGTATAAGTAGTACCGACCAGTACGGATAGTATTCCGCTGGCAATGCCTGTCCAGAATCCACCAAGCACCGTGGCAAGAACTGTCCCAATGGAATCTAAATAAAAAGGCAATTTCACTGTAGCAACTACAAATCCAATACCAAGATTTAGTCCTGCACAGACAACTATCAAGGACAATGATCGCGCATTAAATAGATGTTTCATTAATGTCTCCCTATTTTTCTAAACCACCGCGTAAAGTAAAAATTACACTAGACGGGGTCTCCAGGATGCTTTTCCCATAAATCGTATTTTTAAAGATGGATATCGATTGCCGATTTGTTGGCACTGTGAGGTAATCAGTTTGAAGACAGTGAAAATCGTAAATCTTAAATAGCTTTTCATATGTACTTTCTGATCTCTGGAAATGCGGCAAAAAGAATCGACCAGTAGTTGACTCAATCGGATAAAGCCCACTCCACTTCCAGTCATCGCCACACGATGCGTTACTAGTATTCAATATCAACCCTCTTTGTTGCAACAAATCACTGAAATCAGGTGCAACGGTTAATATAAATGCTATATCCTTCTCCGACATCAAACATCGCAAGCCTCGAAGGAAGGGACTTAAAACCGGAAGCTCTTGAACAAGAAAGGTACTTATAAAGATACGTGGTATTTGACGCGAGAGAATATTTAAATGCCAGTCATTTTCCAAGAAATTTGAAATCACTGGTACGGCCCGCTCGAGTTTAGGTCGTGAGCACGCTATATCTAACTGCATGCGTGAACGGTCAATAAGCGTAATGAAAGGAATATCGACTTCACGTATCAGTGGTTCGGAAAGTAGCCCCACAGTACAGTACGCGTCGCCTGATCCCAAATCTACCAATTCAACTTGCCCATAGCGCAAATATTTGGTAATGGAGTATCTCAACCCAGGATTTGTGACGTTGTCTCGGTAATAATAATCCTGGCCAATTCGAGCTATCCACAATTTCTCAGCATTCGCCCAAACCAGCTCAGTCCAATTTCCCAATTCGTCGGAGTTGGGATAGCAATTATTAGATACATCATTCGGCATTTTGCTCTATTAGATTTAAAAACCAAGTGTTTCCAATCAAGAGTAACACAGCAGCAGCACCGGACTCGTATAATGGTTCTCCGAAATAATTTAAACCAATTGCTGCATAACAAAAACCAGAAATAGCACATGCAATACCAATTAGCAGAAGGTAAGTATCAAGTCGAAGGAATCTCTGCCAATAGTCATTTACTCTTGAGAGGCGCCAATCAACGAGAAGGTATACTCCAGGAATGACCCAAAGGTGTAGCCATACGTAACTCCTCGTCCCAATCAATATCCAGATGGGAGTTGTAGAACTTGTATATTGCACCCCTGAAAATGTGTACAAAGTTCAAGTGTAGAGGTGGTTCCATTCCCCTCCTTATCCCCCAGGGGGATAAGGACTTCCGGGAATATTTGATCTTATTACTCTTGCGGTAAATGCGTTTTCCCGGTATTTTACATCCACACCAAAGAGGAGGTTTCTATGGGAAAACGTAATTTAACAGCCGATCAAAAGATGGCAATCGTGCTCCAAGGCATTAAAGGTGAAATCTCCATTGCCGAGCTATGCCGTCAGCACAATATCAGCCAGACCCTCTATTACAATTGGCGAGACCGCTTTATTGAGGGCGGCAAACAGCGGTTGAATGGCAAAGGAGAAAATAATCCCACGATCGAGTACAAGACAAGAATCAAAGAACTGGAACATATTATTGGGAAACAGACGATTACCATTGACATTTTAAAAAAAACGCAAGAATTGTTGGGATAGCCAAGCCGTCCCTGGAAACGTTGAGAGAGCAGGGATTTCGTATCAGCGATATCTGTTCTGCCTTTGATATTAGCCGTACCGTTTTTTACCGCACCCCATCCCACGGTAATGATGAGAAAGAGGCGGATGATCAGAAACTATTGGAATCAATACGTCCTCTCTGTGCGGAACACCCGGCGTGGGGATATCGTCGTATCACGAGCTGGCTGCATCATCGATGCCATCTCAAAGTGAATCGGAAACGCGTGCATCGGCTCATGAAAGAAAATAACCTCCTGGTGAAACAAAAGCGGTACGACGCAAAGCGAACCTCGAACCGTTCAAAACCGAAACCGATTCGTCCCAATCAATGGTGGGGCATCGATATGACAAAATTCCTTCTTCCGTCCGTCGGTTGGGTCTACCTGGTTATTGTGCTTGACTGGTATACCCGTAAAATCATCGGCCATCACATTGACATCCAAAGCAAAGCACATGAATGGAAAGAAGCGCTGCATATGGCTGTCAATGCGCAATGTCCTAACGGTTCACGAAATTATAACGTCAATATCATGAGTGACAACGGTTCCCAGCCGACCAGCGATTCGTTCATGAACGCATGCAAAACGTTGGGTATCGAACAGGCTTTTACGTCTTACAACAATCCAAAAGGAAACGCAAATACTGAAAGAGTCATCCGGACCATCAAAGAAGACTGTATCTGGATAAACGAATGGGATTCAGTTGCCGAATCCAGACAATGGATCACCCAGTGGATTCATGCTTACAACCATCTATATCCCCATTCAATGCTCAATGATCTTAGTCCGGTCGAATTTGAACAACTGTACACTAAACAAAATGCCGCTTAAAAATGTGTTGCTTTTAGGGGTGCACTACACACCAACTCTTTTGTGTTGTTCATTGCGGTGGTCTATTAATTTATCAATACTTTCAGGAGTAATTTTCCTCTCAATTGGACTGATAGAGGGTCCATACTGCATGATAGCAGATATCGTTTTCGTTATTTCTTTAGGAATGCCTGATTTCTCTAATTCGGAAATAACTTCGTCTTCATCATTGTCATCCACATTATCCAATTTAGATTGCACTATTTCAGATTTTTCATTTTCTTCATTATTTTCCATAATCTTGTCCATAATCTAATTCATGCTCAGCAATTGTTTGATTTAAGAAGTTTCTTACCAATAATGTACAAATTGCAGCCAAAAATGTATCATATACATCTTGCTGAATCATATCTCTTTTCTTTAAGTCATTAATTATATCAAGAGACTTATATATGTTTTCTTGTCGTTTATCACCGGATTTTTGGAATAATTGTAACTCAGGTTCAAGTAAATCTCTGACATGTTCTTTAATATTATTATTTTCAATAACATATGCATCCATGATATCACCATTTTGTAATGTTTATCAAATGTTCATTCTATAGTATTAAACAATGTTCTGTTCCATTTTATTCCATCTTAGGTATCGGATATTCTATTTTATATCTTTAGTTGGAGATCATTACACTTTGTGGGAAGTACATATATGTAAAGTATAGGGATTGATATGATTTAGATATGCTAAAATATACAAATTTCAATCTATAAATGTCAAGAAAATTCGATTTTTTAATTTTCGTTGTTATCAACTAAGCTGTTCTGTATAATTATTTAGACGACAAAAATTGTCTGCCTTTTAGGTAAAAACAATCAGGCACTTACTATGTCAATTGTCCTTATCGGAGA
>JAQVEB010000285.1 GCA_028698105.1 Petrimonas sp.
GGGGTAATCGCCGCACCACTCGTAACCGTCCAGAACGGTGGGATGACAGGCATAACCGAAAACAACCGCTTTAATGTTGCCTTTTATATCCTCCACCTTTAATACCGGTACCGAATAATCGTTGGGACCATTCAGGGAGGTGAGGTGGGTAAGTTCAGCTTCCCGATTCTTTCGCCGGTTCACCTGGAAACGGACGGTACCGTTTTGAGAAAAAACTTTTGCAGGGCCGGCATTTTGCTTAGCTTTCACTGATAACGCCACAAGTTGTTTGCACAACCGTTCGGTATATTGATCAACCACCGCTAAATTTTCACTGTCGATTGGATAAATATTGATCAGGTTCTCGCTCGTGACTGGTCCGGAATGGGTGTGAGAACAATTCAGGATAATTTGTGCCTTTGACAAGCCAGTCTTTTCGAGCAGGTCATCCTTGATGCGGTCCGATACAGCCTTCGAAAGGCCGACTAGGTCGCAAGTGATGATGAGGACACCCTTCTTTCCCGCATCTTCAAGGTAAAGTGCTTTGGCCCACAGGTCGTGAATCTTTCTTTCGGCAGGACTCGTACGGGATGAATACCCTCCCATCCACACGGGTTCCTGGGGAGTGATGACCGTTGCAGCAACCCCCGCTTTCCATGTTAAATCACGAGAAGTGGAAAATTGTTTTCCGTTATCACCCGTTCCGGTACTGCAACACATCACAACCGATATAAGGCAAACGGCACAGGTAATCCTCATTTTTCGCGATATGATGGATCCTTTACCTGTTAATTGCCACTCTTTCAACCACGCTCTCCGTGGATGACTGAAGATTACAATGGGTGTCATAATAAAATATTTATAAGGTTATTATGATGATTATTTTATATCAAGCGGTTTGCCGTGGCCGATTACCGTAATCTGTACCCGCGTGTTTACATCTTTAGGGCCGGTACATGAAAATGAAACTTTGTTATCGCCAGGGATTAAAGAGGGAAGTTCGCTTTCTAATGTGATTTCCTGCAGTAGTTCACCTTTAGACCCGTACAGTTTGCAATCAGTCGGCGAAAGGAGTTCGAGATACATTCCCGATTCCATCTTTACCGGGATAACCAATTTTTCTCCGTTCAAGGTGATTTCCGGGTTTTCAATCGTTAGCGACACCGTGGGTAATGCTTTGACGGGCCCCAGTAAACAGCTGACTTCTTTCTTACCGGGAAGGTTATTATACCATAGCTGAAGTTTATCGATGTTTTCAAACTGTATCGTATGCCTGTATGAATCATAAACGTAAAAATGGGAATCATCTGGCCAACTATAATCGCTGATTTCCGATGATTCAATTTCGATTAACTCGAAATATTTCCACCCGGTAAAGTCAACCTTTATAAAATGATCACCGTGCGCTCCGTGCGATATATGGATGGGACTTCTTAAACTAAGGTTGAGCAATTGCCCGCAGCCATCACCTTTCACCCATACTCCCAGTGCCTGGTTGTTTTTAAGATCGAGCGCGGGAGCAAAAGCTTTCTCCATGTTTACATAAGAACTTTCACGGGGTAATGCTCCCGTGTTGATTGCCGAGAATTGACCGCTTGACTCTCCGTTTGGCGTTTTTTCCGGGGAGGGCTTAATTATTCCGGATACTCCGTCGGCAAATATTTCCTGGTTGAAATTATCGGATGGAGAAAAACCGGAAAGAAGAATGGCGGAAGGGTCATCGTACGATTTAACAGCCAGCAGGGGTTCTATTCTCAACTTCATGGGTTGGGAGTCAAAAGAATTGTTTACTATCCAGCTGGTGGAAGGATGATTCAAACCCAGCACCTTGTGTTTTTTGTAAACGGCGGGTTTGAAGTTCCATTTTCCCTCTTCATCCCGAAATAACGTGTACTCTTTTCCCGCCTGACGCAAAAGTACTCGCACGGAATCGTTAAAGTAATTGGCACGGCGCAGTTCTTCATACTGCCTGAGAATCTCCGCGCTCCTTTTAAATAATGGGATTGCCTGAAGCGTTTTTTCATCAACGCCCCCCAATTGAGAGAACCCGGCGTTATTACCGATCATTTTACAACCCAGGTATTCGATATCGTCAAAGAAGGTGGGTTCTACCTGTGGGGGCGACCAGGTTTGATTGCCCCACCACCCCAGGTGCAACGGCAACATAGTCTGACTCGACTCCGCCGAAGCATATTTGTCAATCAAGGGAGTATGTCCACGCCACAAGCCATGTTCCCATTCGCTGGGTTTTATTTGTTTTGGGAGAAAGTAACTTGGGTTTTTTATTGAAGCCAGATGGATGTCGAGGAATCGTTTATAGCCACGGACAGGGCGATCCCACGCCTGATACCTTGACCGGTAATGCCACCAATGATGTGCCATGGAACTCATTTCCATCCCCACAGGACGTTTCAAGTGTTTGGCTATCTCGAAAATAAACTTTGTTCCATAATACCAGAAGTTTTCTTCGCCGGCAAGCACTGCGCTTCCATCGATAGCGTCCAGGTAGATCCCGTCAAACTCACAATCGTTTATGATTTCAGCATGTCGTCGAGCCATCTCTTTAAAAAGTTCCGTTTCGGGACCGGGAACAAACCTGCCGAAACGTTCGCTTAAATGAAGAACCGTTTCATTAGCATTGTGAGCGGATGGTTTCGTTCCATTTGCCCCACGCCCGAGACCCGTGAATTTATAAGGCGGTTCCCGTGTTACCCCACTGAAAGTCATCAATTCGTCGCCAATCCGGAGGGTAACGCTATTCTCCGTGTGGAAGCCGGTTACGGTCGAGATACTCGCCGTGGACTCTTTGACAACAATTTCAGTGGCTGTTTCATCCAATGGCTGCGCGAGGGTAAAAGTGCCGGCGTAACCCAGATCTTTACTGGGAACAGGGCTTACGTAAATAGAGTTTTTATCGATAAAAAAAGCATAAGTGTGGAATATGGAAGAAATGCCGGCGTCGTGTAAGCGCCGGTTGATTCGTTTGAATGACTCCCAACCGTCTGGCCATTTTTGTTTATTCAACTCAAAAGTGCCGAACTCAAAAAAACTACCGCCACCGTGATTGTCAACCTGTGTGAAGCCTAATCTTTTGCAAGTTTCTATCCATTCATCCACCGTTTCTTCGGTCAATGTACCAAAATTCATCAAATAGGAACCATAACCTTCCTTCCCCATTTGCGCCCATGCACCCCCCTGGTCAGAAAAGGGAATCTCTTTGGCTTCTTCGATCACTTTTCGGATAGTGGGTAATATCTCTTGCTGAGGCACTCCCAGCACAGCCACTTCTGCGTTTTTCATGCCAAAACGTTGATAACATGTAGCCCATAAATTGTTCTGTAAAGCGGGTAAACGACGTACATGAGTAAATAAATTCAATGAAAGAGCGCAGGCGGCGAACGATTCTTCAGGCATTGCTTCCAATTCCAGGGGAATATTCAGGAATGTCAGTGATTCTACATTTCCGCTTACTTCGACCACCCTTAAAATAATGTGATCATCAGCTGATTCGATCTGAACTTTGGCAGTTACCCCGTTATTCCCGAAATCGAGATTCAGCATGTTATTTTTTAAAGATACTGATTGAACATTCTCTCTTATCCCGTCCCGAACCACGTAAGCGCAATACGATACCGTATCAGAACAGAGATAATCGATTCCGCTGGCTTTATCGAAAAAGCCAAGGTTCTTTCCCCTGGGAGATATCTCGTATTTAAAGTTAGAGTTCTCTATGCCAATTTTTTGACATGATGATATGAAGGGTAAAACAACCAATAAAGAGCAAAACAGCGAAATGCTTGCATGTGAGAACCATTTTTTGATCATCTTGTTTTTCTATTTAGTTTACAAATTATTCCTTTTCTCTATAACTCAATAATAAATCAATCCACGTGATAGATAAGGGATTCTCTATTTTTTCCGATTCGGCGGAATAGACAATCCGGATTTCATTGTTTTCAAGTTTCCACCAATCCTCATTGATGG
Source organism: Petrimonas sp. (assembly GCA_028698105.1). GTDB lineage: Bacteria > Bacteroidota > Bacteroidia > Bacteroidales > Dysgonomonadaceae > JAQVEB01. The sequence continues at coordinate 3,964 of JAQVEB010000285.1, forward strand.
GGACTTGACGTCTTCCTCTTTGCCACTAATCTTTTTCAAACAAAAACGTAGAGTGAGTTGATATTTATTTTTTTAATTTTCTTGTTTCCGGGGTCCTTAATCTTAGCAGGATTTGGGA
>JAQVEB010000286.1 GCA_028698105.1 Petrimonas sp.
TTTGTATGACCTGCTGTTTAAGTACGTCGAGGTACCACACGAACGGTTCGCGCGGGAGTTCATCTCCGGTTTGGAGGAAGTGTTTCACTTCGCGGAAGATCCACGGGCGGCCGAAGCTTGCCCGGCCGATCATCACGGCGTCCACGCCGGTTTCGTCGAACCGTAGTTTGCACGTTTCCGCCGAATCAATATCGCCGTTCCCGATGATCGGGATGTGCATGCGCGGGTTGTTTTTCACCTCTCCGATGAGCGTCCAGTCGGCTTCGCCGGTGTACATCTGGGCGCGTGTGCGTCCGTGAATGGTGAGGGCGGCAATGCCGCAATCCTGCAACTGCTCCGCAAGCGGAACGATGATCTTGGAGTCGTTATCCCAACCCAATCGGGTTTTTACGGTTACGGGTGTGGCGACGGCTTTTACCACTTTTTCGGTGATTTCGAGCATCAATTCGGGCGTGCGCAACATGCCCGAGCCGGCACCCTTGCCGGCTACCCTTTTTACCGGGCAGCCAAAGTTGATGTCTATGACATCGGGAGCGGCTTCTTCGCAGATGCGGGCGGCTTCTACCATCGCGTCGGGGTCGCGGCCGTAAATTTGTATCGCAACGGGGCGTTCTTCCTCGGCGATGGCGAGTTTTTCTTTCGTTTTTTTTACGTCGCGAATGAGCGCGTCGCTCGATACGAATTCAGTATAGACCATATCCGCCCCGAACTGCTTGCACAGCAACCGGAAACCGATATCGGTAACGTCTTCCATCGGCGCGAGAAAGACGGGATAGTTTGATGCAAATTCTATTTTGCCTATTTTCATAGCCTCACATTTGTCATTTTGAGCGTAGCGAAAAATCTATAGATTCCTCATCGCTTCGCTCTGTCGGAATGACAACTATTTTAATTTTTCTTTCCACTCATCTTCGTTAAAACCCACCAACACAAAATCATCGGCAACCACAATCGGGCGTTTTACGACCATACCGTTCGAGGCCAGAATCTTCAGCAATTCCTCACGCGAAGCGGTCTTTACTACCTCTTTGAGGTTGTTTTCTTTATAAATTTGTCCCGATGTGTTGAAAAACTTTTGTACCGGAAGACCACTTTTGTCAATCCACGCGGAGAGTTCTTTTTCAGTAGGATTTTCTTCCACGATATGTCGTGAAGCAACTTCTACATTGTTATCTTTCAGCCATTTGGCTGCTTTGCGGCATGTGCCGCACTTGGGATAATGGATAAACAGGGGTCTCATAATTGCAATTTTTTGAGACAAAGATAAGCAATGGCACCTAAAATAAAAAAAGAGAGTGCCAAATCGCTCTGACACTCTCACGAAATTCACTCAACCTTTCAGGTAAATATGACTTATGAAACTTTAAAAGAAAGGAATGTTTGAGTAGAATGAAAAGAAAATTTTTAATTTACGTATGTAAATTGTTTCGAATAGGTTGCTCCTGTTACTTGATCCGAAATTTCGTTCTCGACTTTCCCGTTAATTTCAGCTTTGAATTTTAGCGTATAAGGCGTTTCATCACTGTGCCCTCCGAACGTTACAATAATATTGTCAAGAGGAACGGCTGTTTCCACAATTACCGTTTTTCCACCGGTGAGATGTTCGTTTTCAATTCGTATATTCGTTTGATTGTCCTGAGTAACGCCGTTAATTTTCCACGGGGTTTTCACGATTTGTGCCCCGTTGCTGCCTGTGAAAGCAAACAAAACGAAATCTTCACCGTCGAGACCTGGAGCAGATATAGTAAATTTTGCCGTTTTTCCTTTCGATCCGCTTGGGCCGTCATCCTTTGAGCAGCTTGTGAATGCGATTATGCCTATGCATAAAATGGAGAATAAAATTAGTTTTTTCATTGTTGTAATTTTTTTGATGTTACTTTAGTTTAATTTTTATTAATCCGTCTTCAAACGCAACGATGTTTTCATCCGTAAAAATTTCGGTTGATTCGGGCTGAATAGCCATTAACAAATCCTCCGTGCTTCCGGAATGATTCACGACGATAGTGGATTCGGCAGCGTTGAATTTCATCTGTGTTTCACTCACTTCTTTAGCCGATTCCACAATGGCGTTCAAACTTTTCAATGCCGTCAGGCCAATTCCCGACACGGAAATTGTAGTTTGATGAGCGGCTTCTTCGCCTTTTTTGCTACTGAAAAGTGACATTACTTTTCCGCCGGTTTTAGAAACTTTATCGGCCGATTTGGCCGCTTTATCTACTTTATTCGCTATGTTATCGATTTTATCGAAAAAACTTTGCGCATTTGCTCCCGAAACGCTTATAACTAATCCGAGAATACTTAAAAGAATAATTTTTTTCATTGTTGTTTTGTTGTTTAATTCATAAATTTTAATTGAATGTGTAACGTAGTCCAAGTGCAAAGCGAGATGCGTCAAGATACGTTTCATTTTCAATAAAGAAATACCGCGGGCGCCAATCCGCACTTATCGCTACAGGAACTTTGGGAATTACAAACTCCACACCCAACGGCGCCAAAAGGCTGAATAACGTTGTGCCGCTGCCAAATGCAACGGATGGCCCCGTTCCCACATACCAGTTTAATCCGTTAACTCCGGGAAACAAACCGTGATAAGCATACAGTGCGTGAACAAAAGTCGCGCCTTGTCCGAAAAGAGCCCCTGCTTCGGCTGCGTGGTTTTTAGTGAAGAAATACTTAGCGTGTGGGCCAACCAAAGTTCCGCCATCACCTACGTCTATTAAAATTCCGCCTCCTAATTTATACGAATTTGACTCTACAGTTTGCGCCGAAACGCCAAGCGCGAATAAAAACGTTGCGCTCAAAAACATAAATTTGATTCTTTTTTTCATACTGTGATTTTTTAATGTTTAATTTAATTGACTTATTATTATTTACTTACAGCTTTTTCTGTTTTATTTTCTGAATACAAAGGTTGATGAGCCGCCATCATAACTCGCCGTAAGCTGCACCTCACCCGGGGTAACTAAAATGCTGAAATAATCGGAGGCTTCATCATCGGTAAGTACGTAGTTGTTCCCGTTTCTTTTCCATTTGAAACTTGTTGTTTCACTTTCACATTGCGTTGATCCTTCAGATACCGGCGCCTTCAGGATAAGCGTCATATCGGTTTCCGTAAACGTAAGCGTAGAACTACCGTAGCAGGCCATATTGCTCACATCTACGCTTTGGCTCCCCGCTTTAATTTCTTTCAAATTCCAGGTACCGATCACAGGGTCGTTTTCGGACACTTCGTCTTTAGCGCAGGAAAAGATAAAACCAAATCCTAACAAAAGCATCGTTAAGTAGATTGCTGTTTTTTTCATACATAAAATGTTTATTAATTTCATAAATCGTTGATGATGCAAAGGTATGATGTGAGAAACCGCGTTACAATCCCTTAAAAAATGGGTTTTTTTCTCCCCCTTTCGGGGTATTTTGCTTAGAATGATTCTAAATTATTTGGTTTTTAATAGGATGTGTATATATATTTGTAGGAAAATCAACCATAAATATGAGAAGTAGAATTTTTTTACTCTTTTGTTTTTCAACAACTCTTTTATTGGCTCAAAATGATGACGATGCATACGTAAAAAGCCTTTACAGTGAATTGGAAAACGCTCGAACGGATCAGGAGAAAGCCGATATTTATTTCGATCTTTCGTGGCATTGGGGTTACACAGACACTGTGAAAGCGTTGGAGGCGCTTTCTACTGCCGGAAAGTTGATGGATAAAGACAAGCCCATTGAACAAGCGAAATATATTTTTTATCACGCTGGAATTTTTTATAATCACGACAGGTTAAAATCTCAGAAGCTTTATATGGAAGCCGAAAAATTATTCAGTAAAATAGATACGCCTGAATCTTATAGTTTTCGTTCCACCTTATGGAGTAATTATGCAACGTTGGAACAGACAGGGAATAACGATGATAAGACGTATCTCGATATAAAGTTGAACAAGTGTATTCCATTTGCGGAGAAAGCAGGAAAGTTAGGGAAAGTGGGGTCGTATTACACCGATGTAGGATTGGTTTTCTTCAACCTGAAAGAGTTTGACAAATCGGCGGATTATTGCCGTAAAGCCATTCAATTTCTCG
>JAQVEB010000287.1 GCA_028698105.1 Petrimonas sp.
TACGCCACGCAACCCGTCGAGGATAGCGTAGTGCGGTTTTGAGTCGGCAAATGCGGAAGATGAGGTTATTGTTGACATGTAAATTTGTCTTTTGTTTTTCTAACGAAATTTTTTTATAATTTCATATAGCAGATAACTTTGTTTTAAAAGGCTGAACCTGTATTTCGATATGTTGGTACTTTAGTTTCATAACGTTGAAACAGTTGTTTCATGCTGTTGAAACTAAAGTTTCAAACTAATGGAACATTAACTGAAAGCGTATTGTTCCACGTAGGCATCAAAATGGAGTTCGTCGGAAAGTCCGCGTAATGCAAACAGTTTCTTAATATGAGCTTGTTCTTCGGGAGCGATGAGACGTTCGCCGCGCACGCACCGATAATAGGTGCTGTGCCCGAAATAACCCGCTAATTCCCGCTTCAGACCAAGCGCATCGGAATGAGGAACACTGTCGAACAAATGCTTCATTCCCTTGGCGTAACGCAACTGTTCCATTTTCAGAAAATAGGGACACTCCATACGTTGGGCAGGCGGAACTCTTTTGGGATTTACAAAAGTTATCCATTCATCCATGTCGTCGGGCAAAACCTCGTACGCTTTCCATCGAAGGCACGCGTCATTTTGCGGACAAGTTGATGCCAGGCAGTGAGCGAAATTGCGGGGAAAGTCGGAATGGGTCATTTATTGTTTATATTCTTTCAATGTAATGGTAATATTCCGAAAGATACCTTATTATTTTATTTCACAACAAAGATTACATCAGTTAAAGCCGAGAAAGAATGAGGTTTTCCTTTAAACTCGAAATCAATTTTCAAATCTTCTATTTTCTTGTTTTCGAAGTTGTTTAAATAAGGGACGATCGTTGGTTCTAGTAAATCAATGTTTCGTTTCAATTTCCACGAGTTGTTAAAGTCTTCTGTATCAACAAGCACAAGAAACAAACGATTTTCAGAACCAAATCGCATTTCGCCTTGATGCTCATATAACCATTTCGCTAATAACTTGGGGTTTGCTTGTGCATCTTCTAAAATGGCAACCTTTTCCGATTTTAAAGTTTGTAAAACTTGTGTGCATAAGTCATCATTCTTGTCTTTCATTTTCTCGGTAATTTCATAGAAAATATCTGTAACTTTTGCTTTTTTATCATACGAGATGTTAGTCTCTCTAGCTTTCTTTTTCAAAAAAGTAAGTTCTACAGGGAATCCTTTTTCTTTACGTTTTTGTTTGATATATTCAGCAGGCAAATAGGTAACCTTTAAATCAAAAGGAATTTCGCCAACAAAGAAATCAACATTTTTTATTTGCCCTACAGTGGGTAAAACGGATGGGTGTGATTTGAAAATATTTTCAATCAAAACGCTACTCCAATAGTTATACCAACTATTCAGCACATACCCTTGTACAGCAGGGTTTATTTCTGTCTCAAATTTCGACATCAAATACTCGAACGAGGGATTTTGTGATTTTACATATCTGCTAACTAAATACTTATCTAACGAGTTTTGATAATCGCCGCCCCATTCAAAGTTTTTGAGTTTGTATAATTCCGATACTAACTGCTGAATATTGATACCTTGAATTTGCTTATTATTAATCGTTTTGATGTAATTATCTAACAGTTGATGAGAAACATCAATGTTTTGAGAAAGCAAATCAAAAAGTTCTACAAACTGTTGTTTTAACGAGGTTTGTTTAAGTGCTATATTGTTTTGCTGAACAAATGTTGCAATCAAATCTTTACGAATAATTGACTTTATTTTCAACCACAATAAACCTGTTCGATCGGTACTAAATTCCTCTAAACTTTCATTTCTGTGCAGATTGTCCCAATATTTAAAGTTTTTCATGTTCTAATTTCTTTTTATAGTTTTTTGGCACAAAATAATTTTTCTTTGGCCTACAGACAAATAAAACTTCTTTACTTCCTGCTACGCTACCCTTGCCCCCTCTTCCATTTTGATACGTTTTATGTTCGATTGTTACATCTCGATATTTAGAAATCATTTTCTCAAATGTGAGAATATCAGGATAACTGCGATTGTTATAACTTATTAGCCAGAGCGGAATTTTGTCAGACAATTCAAATAGTTTTTTAAATGAGGAAACAACTTCGCTTTTCTTATCAAAGCCACTATATCGTTGTGGTTCATACCGTTTAATGGCGTTTATAAATTTTTTATCTCCCCAGTATTCTGTATAAGTTTCAAGTAAATGGTAAAAACCTTGATAGTCAGCGTGACTGTTACAATAAGGTGGGTCAAAATATACTAAATCAATGTTTTGCAATTTAGGCAGTAGGTGAATGATATCTTCATTGAAACTTTCACTGTCTTGTTTGTTGTCGAAAACAGCATCATTATATTTGGATAACAGTTCTAAAAATAAATCTTTTATTGGGCGAACTAAGCTGCGATTTCTTTTTATCCTCTTCGGGTCGGAAGCATAAACCAATGCTTGCGTATGTCCGAAATGTCCCATCGTGATTTTCCGTGTCAGACTGCGATTCATAACTGCGAATGCCAATGCCTGCTTGTAGGGGTTGCTCAATAGAGGAATATTTGCCCTAAAATTGTCAATAAAAAAAGACTCGTTTCTTTCAAAAAAAACGTTTGTAAAAATACTCTCCATTAGTGTGAAATCACTTTTTTGAGACGATTCTTGAAACAGAATATTTACATCTTCAGTATTTATTTTTTCTGATTTATTTTCGATAAGCGCCTTACCTATTTGATAATTAAAATTCAAAAAGTCATTTGTAATTGTCCTTAATCCTAACTGTTTGAAAAGAAAGCTAACGGATTGAGAGCCACCAAAAGCGTCAAGTGCAGTTTTAATATTTTGTGGTATAAATTTATTGATCCAAGACAAATGCGTGTACTTCGCACCTAAATATTGCGGCTCTGGAAACTTAAAGGAAAAGTATTTATATTCGTCGAAAAGCAATTTCTTATTATCTTTTAAATCACAAATGTACTCAATTATATCAAATCGTCGAAATCAATTCATTTCGTTAATCCTAAAATGGCGAAGTCGGACGCTAACGCTTTTGCTCCAGGTCTCCTAATCTCCCTGTCTTCTCACCAGCCATTCCCGTGCATTTGCAAAGGCCTCCATCCATGGCGTAACATCATTTTTACGATGTTCGTACGGATAATACGCGTTTTGCCATGGAAAAATGGTACGTTCCAAGTGTGGCATCATGGCGAGGTGACGTCCATCGGCGGAACAAACGGCCGCGGCAGCGTAATCTGAACCGTTGGGATTGCCGGGATATTCGTCGTACACGTATTTGGCGGAAATATTGTATTTGGATGCTTCTTCGGGCAACTCGAAACGGCCCTCACCGTGCGCCACCCAAATGCCGAGCTTGGTTCCGGCAAGCGATTTGAACATCACGGATTCGTTCTGCGGAATTTCCACGCTCACGAACGCCGATTCAAACTTGTGCGACGTGTTGTGCTGCATTTTCGGATGGGCTTCGCCCATTTCGGGATAGATCAGCCCGAGTTCCATCAGCAACTGACAGCCGTTACAGATACCCAAACTCAACGTATCTTCCCGCGCATAGAAATTTTCCAGCGAGGTTTTTGCTTTCTCGTTGTAGCGGAAGCCGCCGGCCCATCCTTTGGCGGAGCCAAGCACATCGGAGTTGGAGAAACCGCCGCAGAAAACGGCAAACTGCACGTCTTCGAGTGTTTCGCGGCCCGATGTGAGGTCGGTCATGTGGACGTCTTTCACGTCGAATCCGGCCAGATAAAGCGAATACGCCATTTCGCGTTCGCCGTTGGTACCCTTGTCGCGAATGATGGCGGCGGTGAGGCCCGAACGTTCTTTGCGATCGGGGTTCAGACCCAGGTCTTCGAATTTTCCGGTAAAACCGGACTTAAACTCAAATTGCAGCGGCTGATTCTTGTAATTTCCGAAACGCTCCCGGGCGCAGCTTTCACCGCTTTGTTTCCGGTCGAGCAGATACGAGGTGCGGTACCACACATCGCGCAAGGCACCAATATCGAATGTTTGTTTAAATTCTCCCTTTCCGATCACCAGCTTGCGCTCTTCGA
>JAQVEB010000022.1 GCA_028698105.1 Petrimonas sp.
GTCGGCAAAATTGAAAGGAACCATCTTTTTACTGGCCACATCCTGCAGATATCCGTTACCCAGATAGGCATAAGCACGTGCCAGCCATTCATTCGTATAATCCCGATTCTTAAAAACATCCTCAATGGACATTCGTTCATCAAACAGGTAATCAGAGTCCAGATAATCGGTACATCCACCCATTATTATACCCAATCCTGTTACAATAGATAAAATGACAATTATTTTTTTCATATATATGTGTGTGTTATAGATTAATTGCTACACCCAGTGAGAGGGTTTTGCTAAGCGGATAGTTTTTTCCGTGTGAACTCCCCATTTCCGGATCCCATAATTTGAAGCCCGACCAGGTTAGCAGGTTCGTACCGATGAAGAATATGCGGACTTCGTTGAAATGTGCCCTGTTAACCATTGCCTTGGGAAGCGTATACCCGATATCCACCGTTTTCAGGCGAATATAGGAGCCGTTCCTTAGCCAGAATGTGGACTGTCTGTTGTTGTTACTATTGTTTCCGTAAGTCAAACGGGGGTAATCGGCATTCGGATCCTCTGTGGCGGGATCACCGGAAATTTCAGCCGAAATCCAGCGGTTCGATTCAGCCATATCTTTCAAGACATTTCCCCAACCATCTCCCAGACTAAACATATAAACAGTAGAGCCATCAATAAAATAGGTTGATTTACCTACTCCCTGAAAATGCAGACTCACATTCAATCCTTTCCATCTGGCAGAAGTGCCGAATCCATAGGTGAGATTGGGTCTGGTTGTTGCACCGATAGCCACCCGGTCATCGTCATTGATGACACCGTCGCCGTTGATATCCTTATACTTGATATCACCAGGCATTACTTCTCCGTAAGTTTGCCTCGGACTGTTTCTGATTTCCTCGTAATCCTTAAATAATCCCAAATCAACAAGCCCTCGGGCTTGGTCTACTCTGTGGCCTTCCTGCATCTTGTACCAATAGACCGTGTTTTCCTCATCTCTTTCCACAATCTCATTCTTGCTGTAGGTAATATTTCCACGCAGTGTCAGGTTCACCTGTCCCAAGTCCTGTTTTAGCGTAAAATTTCCATCAAATCCTTGGGCCTTTACTATACCCACGTTTGCCGAAGGATTGCTCTCCAAACCAACCATCCATGGGAGATAATTGCGTGTCATGTAAATTCCGTCACGACGTTCGCGAAAATAATCCACAGCACCCGAAAGCTTATCTCCCAACAGCGAAAAGTCAAGCCCCAGGTCCTGCTTGGTGGCTATTTCCCATGAAACATTGGGTGAAGCTAAAGAAGAGTAACGCATTCCACCGTAGTATCTGTCAAAATTGAAATCGGCAAATTGGTAACCACCGGTAGGATTGCCATCGCTATCCACCATCGACTCAATTGTGTATAGGTAGGGGAACCGGATGCCTCCCAGATTGTCATTTCCTGTCTTACCATGTGAATAACGGAGTTTCAGCATATTCACCCATTTTACCTCCTTCATAAAGGGTTCCCCTGTAATATTCCACGCACCTGAAACAGCCGGGAAGAAACCGAACCGATTATCCTTATGGAAATTTTCGGAACCGGTATATCCGAAATTGAAGTCAATAAAATAACGAAGTCTCCAATTATAGCTTACGCGTCCTGCCAATCCCTGGTTACGTCGTGAGACACCGTTTTTTAGATCGCTCCCGATTTGCTGGGTTTGTATCTTGGCAGCTTGGTTATACTTCACCACTCCTCCTATCCTATGATCGCGGAATCTACGATTATAGTGCATCTCCCATTCAAAAAATTCTCTCCTGTCTCCTTCGGAGCCCGAATCCTGCGTCATCTTCCTTTCCGGTACAACTCTTTCAAAAATCAACTCTCCTTCCAGCGTACGATAACGTTTGGCTCGCCACAGTTCCGGATTCTTTTTACGGTTAATCCAGTTAGAATTGTTGGTATCGTACCCATAGCGACCGATAAACCGAAGTCCTTTGGTAATGAAATCGAGGTTTTGGTCAAGGGTCACATTCGTTTGGATATTGTTCTGCCAACTTTCGTTAAAGCCGGTCATGGTAGCCTGTACCCACGGGTTGAAACGGTCTCCGCCATCATCCCCATAAGCCGGAACTTTACCGTCAGAATAGAGTACGGGCACCATAATGGAGTTGTATCCCATCAGCGCGGTCCATATTGCCGTACTGCCGACACCCGGATCGTCTTGTTTCCGCAGCGAGCCAGATATGCCTACCTTTAACAAGGTTGTTTTTGTGATATCCATATCCAAATTCATGCGGTAGGTATACTTCTTGAAATTGGCGTTGGTATTGTATTCTCTCAATGACTTATCGGTTTTGTACATACCTTGCTGATCCTGGTAACTCCCGGAAATAAAATAACGGGCTGTACTTCCTCCTCCACTCATATTCAAGGTGGCGCGTGAGCTCCAGGCTCCGTCACGCAGCATTACATCCATCCAATCTACATTGGGATACAGATCGGGATCCAATCCCAAACGAAATATTTCCAGCTCCTCGGGTTGATACAAAGGTTCCTGGTTGCGTGTAATCTTTGCCTCATTGGCCATGGATGCATAGGTATATCCATCTACAAATTCGGGAAATTGGGTAAACCTATTGTAAAAACCTTCCATCTTCGCACTGATATTGATCTTTCCCTCTTTACCACGTCTGGTATTGATCAAAATTACGCCATTCGCTCCCTTGCTACCATAGATAGCAGTAGCAGAAGCATCTTTCAGTACGGAAAAGGATTCAATATCTTCCACATTGATCTCATTCAGGTCTCGCTCAAAACCATCGACCAACACCAATGCAGCGTTGCTGGCGCCAAAGGTGGAAATACTTCTGATCCAGAACTCTGAAACGCTGCCGGGTCGTCCGGATTTTTGCATCGCCATGATACCGGGAACCACGCCAGCTAATGAATTGGCAACGGAAGTAGTAGGATTAGCCTTTAACTCTTCCACGTCCACATTGGTAATGGCACCTGTCACGGTTATTTTTTCCTGAGGACCGGTAGCGGTGACTACCAACTCATCAATCAACTGGGTCACCGACTCTTTCAGGGTCATGTTAATCACGCGTTGATCCTTCACCAATACCTCCTCCGTCTCAAAACCGACGTATGAAAAAACCAACGTCGAGAAAGTCGTCACTTTTAAACTGTATTTCCCATCCACATCAGTAATGGTGCCCAATCCGGGCATATTTTTCACACTAATATTCACCCCGATCAATGGTTCCCCGTTTGTATCGGTAACAACTCCTTTTACAGTCACCTCCTCCTGTGCCATGGCATTTGCCGCAAGCCCGAGGAATAACAAACATGTCAGTAAAAAATTCTTCATCTTATTATATAGTTTGTGTGTTTATCATTCATTATTCTTCGTAACCGATCTTACGGATAAGAAAATTACGCGTATCTCCAACATAAAAACATTTCCTAAGTTCATCGTACACGATCGACTCCGGCCAATTGAAACGAGCCTCCAAACGAAGATCCCCATCGTTGTATCCCCAGGTACCATTGTTGCCCCGACCCGCAAATGTCTCAACTCTTCCCATTGGAGTCAGCTTTCGGATAGCATGATTTTCCCTGTCGCAGAAATAAAAATCATATTGGTCACCACCTTGTGCCTCATAGTCCGGATTCTTCACAAATGTTCCCTGCATGGGCCAATTTAAACGGGCACTACTGCCAACCCCATCTGCATATCCGGCATTCCCCGCTGATCCACACACAAGATAAGGTATCATAAACCTCTCGGTTTCCCAATCATAATCTGTACGCATAATATAATGTCGCTCACATTCAACCAGATACGCATAGTCTCCTGTAGGATGTATTATCAGGATAAAATGAACCCCTCCATAGGGATTTTGGAATATTGTTTCTAAAATACCAGTTCCAAAATCATAACGTTGTACATCTCCTGCCCTAAATCTTGTAAAGTACATTTCACCGTTTACCGGATGGATTGCTGTTGCTTTGACTCCTCTACCAAGACACACATCTGTTCTTGAAGTAAACCCCGATTCACGGGAAAATAAGAAAATACCTATGGCTGCATCACTGCTATGATCCCGTGAGAGAATCATGTCTCCATTCAATGTCCAATTGATAGAAGAAACGTTATCGATATTCGTAGACATGGTACTCACGTATTCTCTCTCAAAATCGATCAGACGCGTACCTCCCTGCTGGCAAGCTACATACATATGGCTGGGATTTTGGGGGTCAAATGTCAGCCACCTCATATTCCGGAAAGAACCACAATCTCCAAAAGGACCATCTTTAATTACCCGGTCAGATTCTTTCTCCACATAGTCTCCCAGGAAAGTCGAAACAAGCATTTTCTTCTCATACACAAAATTTGATTCAGAAACTGCACGTGCTATTTCTTCCCCGTTCTCATCCACAATGATTACTACAATATCTCCATCGTACGCTCTCGCCGGAACAATACAATGCAAGCTCTGGTTTTTTACTCCGACAACTTTGGCGTTTTGTCCCCCGATGGTCACTTTAACCCTGGATGCGTCATTCCCAAAATTGTCTCCATACAAAACCATACGCGTAGCCAATCCACCTACTTTTGGTATAAAGTCTGAAACGACTACCGGTTTATCCGGATCGAAACTGCCTTCCTGGTCTTCGTTATCATCTTTACAACTTGCGAAGCAAAGAGTAATCAACGCAAGCATCATCCAATGAATTTGCCAACGTCCAATTTTTACATTGTTTTTCATTTTCATAATACATATAATTTAAAATAATTATTAATAAGTTTACATTGTATGGTAAAATATCCTCTATTCAAGCTAATGAGACTTGAGAAAAGTCATCTTCACGGTTAGTTCAATAATATTCACTTTATATTATGTTCTGTCAAAAAAAACCATTTCACAATATTTTCTTTACATGATCCAAGTTATCCATACGGAAATTCATCTTATTAGTTTTATGCTTTGGATTGGTGTTTCAAAGTAAAAGTAATAAGGGGAATATTGATGAAACATTCATCTCATAAAATAACACAAATTCGTCAACTTTTGATTTTATTTCAACAAACACCTGTTTACAAACATTTTATGATAAGATCTATTTTATATTAATAAAAACAAAAAAAACAATAAGGGATTATATTACACAATAAACTATTCCAAAGAATAAATCTGTTTTTTGATATTCCAGCCTTTCACAACCAATTTCCTTTTTTCAGGCAACTTGCCATTGTTTGTTTCTATAATAATAGATTTCTTTTCACCAGGTAGCAAAGAAAAAAAGTTATCCGTGTAAAAAGAGGGACGAATAGGTTTATCCTTTTCATCTAGAAATTGAAGTTGGGTAAAGAATGCAATACCTCGTGACCTGTTGATAACATCTATTTCTACGAAATAACAATTATTCTCTTCAAATGTCTTGTAGTTTACCTTGAGTTGTACTTCTTTCAGCTTGGATAAATCCTGAAAACCGGCAGTAGTAGGCCCTGTCAGTGTATTCTTTCCTTCGTATTTACTATTGGAACGCCAATAAAAATTGCTGCCGATCTCTTTTCCTTTGTCATCCAACAATCTTAATTTGATGAAATGCACGTTGGTTATATCGGAAGGGAAGTCTATCTTGAAGATATTCTCGTGGACACCATCTTCAGGTAGGTTAACAATGGCTTCTTTCGACAGTACTTTTTTAGAGTTCAGGTCGTATACCTCTGCCGTGACCTTATAGTTCGTAAAGACGCGATAATAATCGTTTACCACCGAAATGGTATTCTTAAGAAAATCGAACTGCGGGTGCAAGGGCTCACAAGCATTCTGAGCAGCATAAAGGCCAGCTGTCGGCTCCAAAGACCAATCCCACATACGTGCACAGACCTGACGAATTGGTGAATTGTGATACCAGAACAAGAAACCGGACGTATAGCGATCGCCATAATTCAGTTTATTATAATTCCATACTTCCCAGATACTCTTGTAATTGAATGCGCCTACCAATTGCCCTTTCTTTGCAAAATCGTCGATATTGTCCGACTCTCCATATTCATTGACCATGTCGGCATACAACGTCGACATCAGGTGAAAGCCATTGCCATCGGAATAATCCCAGACTTCCTTGTTAATCGGCCATAGATCTTCCTCATCCATCATTTCACGGAGACATTCAACTGTAGGTAAACTGGGTGCTCCATATTCCGGATTAAATCCATCGATACGGCTTCCCCTGTCTGAGGCTGTATTTTCATAATGACGCATAATATTCACCTGCTTGTACGGGCTGCCATCATGTACTCCACAACATTCCGACTGCATTTGATACCCGCGTGTTCCATCCAATTGTTGAATCAATCTTTCTGTTTCGCCCATTTCTGTTGATTCGTTGGATGAAACATAATAGGCCAAAGAGGGATGATTGCGGATACGCTTCACTGTGGAAGCAACATTGCTATAGTAGATGTTTTTATCTGACGGGTGCTTTGTATCTCCAGTCATCCAGAACTCGGCCCATACCATAATCCCCAATTCATCACATAACTGGAAAAAATAATCTGATTCGGTAATACCCCCACCCCATAATCGAATCAAATTGATGCCGGACTGTGCCGTGTAGCGTAACTCTGCATAGGTGCGATCATTTGAATTTCGAAGCATATTTTCCGGAAGCCAATTAGTTCCCTTGATGAAAATAGGTTTCCCATTTACATAAAATGTACGTGACTGATCGGGCGTATCGGTACTGGATGTTATCTCCCGTATTCCGAAACGGGTAGAAATGGAATCCAGCACGTTACCAGACTTATTATCTTTTACTTTCAGGGTAAGATGATAGAGCTCCTGATTACCTTTGTTGATGGGCCACCACAAACGAGGATTGTCAATCACTAACTGAGGAAATTCTTCGGGGGTAAATAAAATTTCTTTTTGCTGCCCTCTGATCAGCCGAACTTTCTTTTCAAAAGTTATGTCTCCTTCTTCTATCCTACCTTCAATAGTCAGGTCATGCGTCGTCCAGTCAGCATTAGGGTTAATGATTTCCACCGAAATGGTTTGTCTTGACTGGTTATAGGCTGGCTTTGATAGATCGGATTTTATGAATGGGTGACGAAGCGTTACATTTCCCGTGGTATATATGGAAATATCTTTCCATATGCCGGTATTGCGATCCCTGATTCCATCAAGAAAGGTGAAATCCCATCCCACGGTCATCAGTTGTGTTACATTTTTCCCGATTTCTCCGTTTCCTCCATTCTGAAATTCATCGTTCAACGCCCCGATCGCTTTCCGCCCCTTTGGTTTTACTGTACCGGGTACATCTACAGGATACACTTTTACAGCCAACACATTTGACTTGTCAAGATGGATATAATCGGTTATATCAATATGATCCTGATAGAACATGCCGGCAATATTGCCCACCATATTCCCATTTAACCATACTTCTGCACGATAATTGATACCGTCGACCTGCAACCATGTTTTCTTACCTTTGTAGCTCCGGGACGGAGTCTTAAACTCTGTTCTGAACCAGTAAGTATAAAAATCACGACCTGCGTGGTAAAGATCGGGAATCAGGTTCGACTCCAGTTTATTATTCAATCCATAATAGGGCTCCGGGTACACTCCATTATAAACCAGCGAGTTGAGCACAGTTCCCGGGACAATGGCCGGCATCCAATCGTCCGTAGAGACTTTGGAGGTAGACACATCTTCGGTTTTCACCACCACTTCGTCTACTTTCTTCATCTTCCAAACAAATTGGCCTTTATGCCCATCCCGTGAGGAGAGCACGGCACCATACGCCCGTTCTGTCTTCACTTCCTGCCCATAGGACAGACTGGTACAGCATATAGTGATGGTTAATAGGAGTAATATTTTCATTTTTATTTTCATTATTATACTATTTGATTATAATGATTAAACATGGTCTATCTACGATCAAAGGGGCTCGGGGAGAATATCGCCCGGCGTTTCTTTCGCCGGGTCGTAAATAGCTACACTTACCAGAGAATCGGCACATCCGTAATATAAATACCA
The DNA here is from genome assembly GCA_028698105.1 of Petrimonas sp. Lineage (GTDB taxonomy): Bacteria > Bacteroidota > Bacteroidia > Bacteroidales > Dysgonomonadaceae > JAQVEB01. The sequence goes on from JAQVEB010000022.1 coordinate 8,031, forward strand.
TTTTCCCTTGAAATACACCAATCCTTCGATAAAAACCGTTCCATCTCCATATTGCCTGCTCTTCTCAAAGTCTTGCATTGGGCGAAAGAAAGGAACATCGAGTCTCTCAATCACTTTCATGGGGTCATTCAAATCCATTAATACCTGGCCGGCACTATAAGTCCCGGGATTGAACCGACGATCGCGACGGTCATCATGGTTTTGATTTTTCCCATTGTACAACAACAATATACCTTTTTCGGTCTTTATTGCCGGAGGACCGCATTCGGTTAAGGCACTATCGAAATACCCTCTTCGTGGAGCAATCACCGTTTTTAAATCCCCTTTTTCGTCCAGTACCGGCTTCCAGTCGAGCAGGTTTTCCGAAGTAGCCGCCCATACCCGATGTTCACCCCAATACATGAAATAGGTATTGTTTATTTTTGTAATAACCTGCTTGTCTCCTTTTATCTCTGTAACAATTGAGCCGGCCTTACAATGTATATTCAAAAACCGCCCTTGATAAGCATCTTCGAAAGCAGGACCATGTTTCTTCCAGGTAATCAAATCCCTGGAAGTAGCAACACACAATCGGGCCTTATCCCTGTTCCACGAAGTATACGTCATCACGTAGAGTCCATCTTCTGTTACAGCTACACGCGGATCTTCGCATCCTCCGGGCCATTCGTATTTTTTCATGTCGTCCTCATCGGGAAACATCACGGGAGTAGATCTTCTACTCATCTTTATTCCATCCGAGCTCTCTGCCAGTCCGATGCGTGATGTCCGCTTACCGATGCCAATTCCGGAGTTATCTTCCGCCCTATAAAGAACAAAAATATTGTCTCCTTTTACAACTGCTGCGGGATTAAAAGTATCGCTCTCCTCCCAATTGACGTCCCTCTTACTCATGGGACAATAGAATTTTGTGCCCGGCAGCGGACCTATTACCGGATTGGCCCCCACAGGACGTTCAAATCCTCCCAAAGCCCATTCCGGCAACACGTTTATTGTTCCGGTGGTAGTATGCTTTACTTCCTTCTGATGGTTATGAGCAGACAGATAACCTAAAGCAGGAATAGCCAACACAAAAACCAGGATAATTCTCAAACAAATGCTTTTCATAGCTAATATCCTCATTTATTGCAGAAGGGCATCTGCACACCATAGCAGGGGTGCCTGTCCATGCAGATCTCCTGTATTCTGTTTGCGGTTGAGATAATACTGGTAATCGTTTTTGGCATTTGTTCCCTCACACACACCGCGGATATTGTCATCATCGTTCAAATAAGTCAGAAGGGCAAGCCATCCCTTACGGGCAGCCTCACCATAAGTCACTTTATCCAACCATCCGTTCTTCACGCCCACGATCATAGCATATGTGAACATAGCAGAAGCGGATGTTTCTTTCCAGGAAGCTTCATCATCTACAAGTTGCCTCCACATACCATCCTCAGCCTGGTAACTCAGCAATGTTCCCATCATTAATTTGTAAGCGTTTTCAATTCTACCCCTGTAGGGATTGTCTTGAGGTAGTACTTTTAATAAATCCGTCATGCCAACTGCCATCCACCCATTTCCTCTTCCCCAGAAAAAAGGTACCTCCGGAGTATGGTAGAATAATCCATTGGGACATTGTATCTCATCGAGATAGAGTACCATTTCCCTGGCGGTTCTGTCGATATATTTGCGATCGCCCGTTACCAAATAGGCTTGTGACTGTACCGTCGTGATCATATACATATCGTCGATCCAAACACGTGTTTGCCAGGAATAGTCTCTATCATGCCATTTTTTTTCTGATAATCTAGGATCATTCGGTAATTTCCATTGTGTATCTGCATACATCAGGCCCATTTTGAGATATTTATCTTCTCTTCTGGTTTTATATATTTCAAACGGAACCGATCCAAACACGTTGTTGTCTACGTGGTTTGGGCGTGGAATCAAGTTTTCAGATCCTCTTGTAAAAAAAAGATTATCGTATCTATCTAATAACCTATTATATAATTTATCATCTTTTATTGTTTGAGTAAAACGGTATGCCCCCAACCATGTGCACACATACGGATAGTTAACATGTGGAGCCTGTGTATCAATAGTACGGATATATCGCTCAGTAAGTTTTATCCCAATCTCTTTGGGATCGGCCCCTTTAGGGAAGTTTGTAAGATCATGACTCTCAGCCACCTCTTTAGAGGTTCCAATATTCGAAACTATATCGGTGTTACCGGCATATAGATTTGAGACCAGAAAAAAACAAAAAAGTACACACCCAATCAATTTTTTTTTGTTCATTCGATTATATATTTTTAAAAGGTAAATTGTCTTTGCAGACACGATCAATTGGTGTTTCATTTATTTAAGAGCGCTGCGGCACACCAAAGGTAAGGAGCCTGTCCATGGAAATCACCGGCAAGCCGCGGACGGTCGTAATAATACTGTTTATCGTTCTTTTTACCCGTACCGATACAAACTTCTGTGACATTATTCCGTTCGTCGATATACGATACCATGGCTAACCATGCTTTTCGTGCTGCCGGAGCATATTCTGCGGCATCTAACCATCCCTGTTGGATCCCCACAATAAATGCATAGGTGAACATCGCTGTTCCCGATGTTTCCGGCCAGAAATCCGGCTCATCGATGAGTTGGTTCCACATGCCGTTTGGCCTTTGATAATTTTTCAGGCTTTTCATCATTGTAAGATAGCCTTCCATAATACGTACATAGTCTTTATGATCTTTGGGCAATTCCCGAAGTAGATCTGCCATGCCTACAGCCATCCATCCGTTTCCACGAGCCCAGTAATAAGGGACATCGGGTGCATGATAAAATAGTCCGTTGGGACGTTGCAAATCATCGAGGTAAAGCACCATTTCCTTTGCAGCACGATCAAGGTACTTTGAGTCACCGGTTACTTTATAGGCTTCATTTTGTATAACGGTAATCATATACATATCGTCGATCCACATGCGTGTCTGCCAGGAATATCCTTTTTCAGCCCAGGCTTTTTCCTCCGGTTTCGCATTCTCCGGCACTTCCCATTGGGTATCGGCGTATTCCAATCCCATTTTCAGATATCTTTTATCGTTGGTTATCTGATAAAGTTTCAGGGCAAGGCTGCCGAACATATTGTAATCCACATGGTTCATAGGAGGCAACAGAGCCTTTTCTCGGGTGAAAAAAGGTTCGAATTTATCCTGCAAATGTTTGACAAGTTTTTCATCCTTTGTTTTCAGTGCATAATCAAGCGCACCGTTCCATGTACACACTTCAGCATAGTGGATGTATCTTCCGGCGTAAAGCTCATGTCGTGCATTTACAAAATTATATGCCAGGCGTTTACCCACTTCTTTAGGGGTAGATCCTTTCGGAATCTTTTTTAACTCTATCGTTTGAGCCGATAATAGATAAACTGGGAGAAAGCACAATAAAAAAAATACTTTTTTACACATAACTAAATTTTTATTGATTAAACTATATTGGATAAATTTAGAACTATTAACCGGCAAAAACTGGATTTTGCCGGTTAATAGTAATTAGAAACAGGAATTTATTCCGTTTTGTCTTCATCTGCTACGGCATCCTGCCAATTATCCCATTTGAAAACATCGGGATTATAGCCGTCATAACCGTAATTTTGGCTCAATTCTCCTTTGTTATTAGCCGTAATGGATGCGTTATAGATCGGCCAATACATATTCTTTTTGTCAACAATAAAATTGAGACTGGATTTAGTTGCCACAATCTGTATAGTTTCTCCTTTGTTGTACATACCACACTTTGTGACACGTTGATACCAGTAACTTCCCCCTTCGGGATCCGTACCGCTTTGTTTGTCAAAAGTATCCAGATTGTAAGTATTACCCCATTCGTCGGGTCTGCCGCTACGGGCAAGACACAGCGATACACGCTTCAATTCCACATTACGCCATTCTTCAAAGTACAATTCACGGGCACGCTCATTCATGATATCACCAATAGTAACGGTACCTTCATACAATTGATTGCATTGCGCGCGCTGTCTGATCACATTCAGGTCGTCCTTAATAGTAGCGTCATTGGGATTAATGTAGAACTTCGCTTCGGCACGAAGGAGATAGGCTTCGGCCAGACGATAGAGATACCAGTCGGCGATACCACCGTTAGTTGCCCCTCTGTAACCATCCGAACCACTAATGTTTGCTTCGTTCACAGGATCATCCAGATAGAATATATAATGAGGCACATCGAACCAGCGACGAATTGTATCGCTACATAGTAATTTTCCGTTGTCATCGAAAAGTGTAACTGGATTTCCGAATTCGGAAGATGCTATATTGTTCACGCGGTAATCCTCCATACGCACCCAATTGCCGACCTTGGAATTATGGCGCAGATCGCCTTCATCCAGAACGCCGTTAACATACCACAGCGTATGATTTTGGAAATAACTCGGACGATAAGTAGCAATACCACGACCAAATGCACGCATGTAATCATACTTCGGATTGTAATCTGCATGGTTACGTCTCAGGTTTAACAAGGCTTGCTTACCGTCTTTTGTTTGTACTGCACTATTAAAAAGGAAAGGATACATAATACGCATGGTAAGCATTTTAACAAATGATTCAGCTTCCGCACCCCGGTTAGGTATACCCATAATGACCTCTCTGTTGGCAGGAATGAGTTTGTTCTCGGCGCGGTGCAAATCCCAAATTACATTACGTGTAATAGGCCAGGTCTCAGGTTCTCCGCCATCGTTGAACGTGCCGAAAGTATTTGTCATAAGAGAATAACCGGATTGATCGATCAGGATATCGGTTTGTTCTTTCGCTTTGGCATACTCTCCCAACGCCAAGTAGCATTTAGCCAGCAACATGCGGCAGGCTCCTTTATTTACCATACCGATCAGATTCATATCTTTCTGATCGGGTACCCACTCTACTGCAAACTCCATATTTTCAACAAGCATCTCCAGGATAGCGTCACGCTTGGTACTGTGATAATTTTGCTTGGGTACATCCGTCACTTTAGTAATAAGGGGCACATCGCCAAACTGGAATACCAGAGCCAAGTATCGAAAAGAGCGATGGAAATATGCTCTACCCTTGTATGCGTTTTTAGTTGCTTCATCCAACCCTTCTACACCATCTACATAAGTGAGGATTGTGTTCGCATTCAAAATACCAGTATAGGTTTCCTTCCAGAAATACCAGATACTGTTTACCTTGCCGAGATCGTTCAGGTTATCCGTACTTAAACTGGTAGGCGTCATCAGAGCGGCAACATTATCGAGCATACCCGTCTTGTCGGTCGCAGCGGGAAGCCCCAGATCGGAGAAGATATACTCTGTTCCGATAGGAAGCATTTCGTTATGGTCGTGCGCATAATATAGTTTCATGTGACGATCACAAATAGCCATAGCTGCCATCAGACCTGATTCGGTAGTGAAGGTAGCTCCGGGTTCGTAGAAGGATAGCGGCTCCGGATCAAGAAAGCTCTCTGAACATCCGCTAAACAAGATTGTCCCCCCTAGAAATAAGGAAAGGCATACAGGTTTCCATTTTTTAATTATTTGTTCCATAATTGTTTCTGTTAGAGATTAAAAAGTTAAATTCAGTCCCAAAGTCCAAACGCGTGAAGCATATCCAGCGGTTTCAGGGTCACCATATTCCCACTCTTTAGCCCATACGGCAACATTTCGAACGGTACCGTAGATTTTGACAGTCTCTATATCCCATTGCTTTGTTATTTTCTTGGGTACTGTATAGCCAACCGAAATATTCTCAAGACGGATAAACGAACGGTCGTATAATTTCCCCGGACTTGAGGCACCGGTAGGGCCTTGGGCCTCGATACGCGCATACTTATTCGTAGGATTATCAATGGTCCAATATTCCCTTTCAATTAAGTTTGCCATACCATAAGACATACGTCCTCCGTCATCATCATTGTTGAGGTAGTAAGTCGACAAACTCTTGTGTCCCATATACGAATATATGTTGAATGATAAACTGAGGCTTTCCCACAATATAAACTCATTACGCAAAGACCAATGGAAAGGCGGTGTAGTTTGTCCGAGGAATTCCTTGTCATTGTCGTTGTATACAGGTGTTACAGTACCATCGGCATTTATAACATCATCATCAGTATAGTTGTTAGCCACTTTCGGATCACCCGGCTTCTGGCCATATCTTGCAGCTTCTTCCCATTCGTCTTTTTGCCAAATTCCGGTAACGCGGTAATTCCAGATCGTATTGATGGGTTGTCCGATAAACCAACCATTTGTAAGATCATCACTTTCTTTTGTACCTATCACATTTCCATTCGCATCCAGGACATCTTCATATTCGTAATACAAATGTTTTATTTCGTTTTTGTTATACGAAAGACCGAGAGAGGTATTCCATTCCAGCACATCGTTCCTGACATTGGTGGTATGCAGTGAAAGTTCAATCCCCCGGTTATCCACCTGTCCCAAATTGGTAGTAATACTGGAGAATCCGGTGAACTCGGGCAGACGCTGGTTCATGATCATATCATGGGTACTCTTATTGTAATATTCGATACTTCCCGATATGCGGTCGTTGAGGAAACCAAAATCAAGCGCGAGGTTCCATGATGCGGTTTTTTCCCACTGCAGCGTAGGATTCGCCATCCGGTTAGCCATTAAATAACGATATAGTTCCAGTGCACCGCTTGCATTGATATACCCCTGCATTTTACCAGCTCCTTCATAAAGATTAGCCAGTGCAAGGTAAGGACTGGACAGTGACCGGTTTCCATTTTTACCATAAGACAAGCGGATCTTTCCATTATTCATCACATCATTCCATTGGAAGAATTTTTCTTTGGTAAAGGTCCAGGCTCCTGCTATGGATGGGAAAGTAGCGTAGGGATTGGAAGATCCGAAAGCAGAATATCCGTCCCGACGAATAGAACCTGTAACCATATAGCGGTTATCGTAAGGATAAAACAAACGAGCCAGCAAAGCATCTGCCGTTTGATATGTGTCTTCGCTCGAGTAAGAACTGTCTTCTTTCGTACTGTTCTTGGTGTTATGGAATCCCAAAGCATCAGTAGGCTGCATATTACGGGCTTCGATGCGATCCTGCCAGTATTGGAGTTCTTCGGCTTCCTGCACCAGCGTAACCATTACGTGATGTTTTTTATCGAAAGTGTAGTCCCAATTGATGGTGTTGTTAAGCGACCAATCAAAACGTTTAGCCTGCTCACGATTCACTCCGCGGGTTGCAGGATCGGAACCGGGTAGATCGGCCGACATAAAATAACGGTCATAGAAAAACTGGTAGCGAGGTGAAACATTGAACGTATAGGTAATATTATACGGCAAGGTTAATTTTGCATTTACTATAGTGTTCACTACCGCGTAGCCTTTTTCCAATTCCAGGTATTGTTTCTGGAAGTCATAATTGTAACCTCTCTGACTGTATTCAGAACTCAGGGGATATTGCAAAGGATTACCATCTTCATCGGCGTAATCAGCGTAAGGACTGTTTCGCATGTTCTGGTCTTGATCCACATCAATGCTACCATCCGACCGATCCTGGAAATTCACATTAGCGCCTACTTCGAACCAACTGTTTACCTTGGTATTCATTTTCATATTGGCACGGATAGCCTGATAATCATCACTTATTACTACACCTTGATTTTGCAAATAACCAAATGACAGATAATAGTTTACCTTATCGGTAGCGCCACTTACACTGACATTATAGTCCTGATTGAGACCCGTCCGGTAAGTGTGATTTTTCCAATTGACGGTTTTACCGGCCAGAAGATTGGCAAGCGTATTACCTTGAAATCCTAATCGTCTGGCCCAAATACTCAGATCTAATTCTCCGGATTCATTGGTGGTATATTCCCGCCATGCATCAAGAGAAACATTGGACAACTGACTCGGGTTGGTATAATAGCCCGGTTGAGCAGCATAAACTCCGGTTTGATAAGACTCATAAAGACCGGTTTCCGAATTTACTCCGTAAGTATTTTTCTCTAACCAATCCTGGCGATGTTGCAGATAAGCTTCCGGATCACGACGATTAAGGTAAGTAGCTAATTGCGTTACACCGATATTGGTAGTAGCATTTACAACCGGTTTACCCTGACCACCTTTTTTAGTCATGATGATAATAACACCGCTTGCCGCTTTTGCACCATAAATAGCTGCTGCAGAAGCATCCTTCAGGATGTCGATCTGAGCAATATCATCAGGGTTAATTTCCGAAAGCTCTCCGTAGAACGGCATTCCGTCGAGGATAAGCAAAGGGTTATTATGATTACTTTCAGAATATACAGAATTTTGTCCGCGCAGCATTAGTGTCCCACCACCTTTGGCAGAAGCATCGTAACCAACCTGTAAACCCGGAGTACCGCGTAAGATATCTTGTACCGTTTTAGGATTTTCAGTCGCAATATTATCAGGGCGAACCTGAATGACAGATCCGGTAAGATCTTTTTTCCGCATGGTTCCGTAACCAATAACCACAACTTCCTCCAAAAATTCAGCAATTTCCTTCATCGTTACATCAATAACCGTTTTCCTCTCTACAGGAATTTCCTGAGTTTCCATACCAACGTAACTAAATTGCAGTAAGGCATCTTCCGGTATATTCTGCAATGTATAGTTCCCATCCATGTCGGTTACCGTTCCGTGTGTAGTACCTTTGACCAAAATGGTAGCCCCAATAACCGGTTCACCCTTGGAATCCCTTACCGTGCCTTTTATGGTAATATTTTGGGCAAACAAACACAGAGATATCATCCACATTAATGTAAATAATGTCCCTTTTTGAAAACTGAATAAAAAAACCTTTCTCATTTTTTTGTGTTTTTTAAAAAAATTAATCAATATCTGCTTTCTATGCAGTATACAACTTTTTCTCAAGGTATCATTTCTTTTCTTCTTTTCATAAAAGACCTCCTATTTTAAATTATTTTGAATATTTGTTTGTAACTTGTAATTAGATTGAACAATTAAAAATATTTCATTAGTATATTTTTATAGATTTATTTTTTATATCATGATGACAAAAGTATAGAATTTAAAAAAATTTATATATGAGTTTTGTATCAAAAAATGAAAGGATATTCTCATTAACTTATCGGATTCTAAAGACAAACAAATCGTAAAATACTGATAATAAATTATAAATCAGGCAACAACCTCTGATTTAATTATTCATTAGAATAGTATTTGTTATTAAAGTAATCAGTCGGCATAACTAATTATAATTTATTTACCATAAGCAAAATTTCGAGAATAATCTTCTGAAAAATTGGATTATTATATGCTTTACGTATCTGACGAAAACGAATATGAGTAAATTTAGGTGATGAATTTACTTGAAAAATTCTCGGAATTCAATTGAACGGCAAACAATAAGGGATGATGAAACGTTGTAGATAACAGATTTAAAGAAAATCACTTTTATTATTTTAACAACAAAGAAATATTTTAATAATAAACACAGAGTAAACATAAATGATGCGAAAGATTGTATTTGCCACAAACAACCGACATAAACTGGACGAAATTCGAAAAATCACCGAAGGGAAAATTGAAATTCTCAGTCTGAACGACATTGGCAGCCACGAC
>JAQVEB010000288.1 GCA_028698105.1 Petrimonas sp.
AGAGAACGGTTTTAACGGGAAATCCTGCGGACAGAACGGCGAAACCTACTACCGACAATGTTGTGTTGAACGACAATAAAGTGGTGTTGCCGGCGTATTCGTTTACGGTTTTGCGCCTGAAAAAATACGGCAAATAGGATACGGAAATTAATAAAGCAATGATACGGAATTTATAAAATATTAAATTGAAATTTTGAAATGAGAAAGACAAGTGTATTGAGTTTAATGTTAATGGTTTCTGCCGCTATGTTTGCGCAGCAGAAGCCGTTGATGCGGGTGTATCCCGATAAAGGTGAGCAAGTGATTCACAAGGAAATTTACGGTCAGTTTGCCGAGCATCTGGGTCGGTGTATTTACGGTGGAATTTGGGTGGGTAAAAATTCGTCTATCCCCAATATCGACGGGTATCGCAAGGATGTGTTTGAAGCGCTGAAGGACTTGCAGGTTCCCGTTATCCGTTGGCCGGGAGGTTGTTTTGCCGACGAATATCACTGGATGGACGGTATAGGTCCTCAAGAGCAACGTCCCAAACTGGTGAATACCAACTGGGGAGGAACGGTAGAAGACAACAGCTTTGGTACGCATGAGTTTTTGAACTTGTGTGAGATGCTGGGTTGCGAACCGTACATCAGCGGAAATGTGGGAAGCGGAACGGTGGAAGAGTTGGCAAAATGGGTGGAATACATGACATCGGATGCCGAGTCGGAGATGACCGAATTGCGCCGAAAGAACGGTAGGGAAAAACCGTGGAAGGTGAAATATATTGGCGTAGGTAACGAAAGTTGGGGTTGCGGAGGCAACATGACTCCCGAATACTATTCGGACGTATACAGGCGTTATCAGACCTATTGCCGAAATTACGGCGCAAACAGGTTGTATAAGGTTGCCAGCGGTGCAAGTGGTTCCGATTATAATTGGACGGAGGTACTGATGAAAAATGCCGGTCGCTACATGAACGGTCTGTCGCTACATTATTATACGGTGCATAGTTGGGATAATAAGGGGTCGGCAACAAAATTTACCAAGGACGATTATTACGCAACATTGGGGAATGCGCTTGAAATGGAGAAGATTCTGCAAAGACAGATTGCTGTCATGGATAAATACGATCCCCGAAAAAGAGTGGGTTTGATTGTGGATGAATGGGGTACATGGTGGGACGAAGAACCGGGCACGGTGCGCGGACATCTGTTTCAGCAGAACACGCTGCGCGATGCGTTCGTGGCTTCGCTCACGTTGGATGTTTTTCATAAATATACCGACCGGGTGGTGATGGCCAACATTGCCCAGATGGTAAATGTGTTGCAGGCAATGATTTTGACGGACGACAAGGGGGGTATGGTGTTGACGCCGACTTATCATGTGTTTCGGATGTACAAGGTGCATCAGGATGCTACGTATTTGCCTTTCGATTTGATTTGCGACAAAATGGTTGTGCGCGAAAACCGCGTTTTGCCAATGATCAGTGCTACGGCTTCGCGCGACAAGAACGGGGTGATCCATATTTCGTTGTCGAATGTGGATGCTGACAATGGTCAGGAGATTACCGTGGAATTGCCGGGATTGAAGGGTAAAAAAGTGTCGGGAGAAATTTTGACTTCAGTCAATTTGACCGACCACAATACGTTTGAAAAACCGAATACGGTGAAGCCGACCGCCTTTAACGGTGCAAAAATTGCTAATGACGGGGCGTTGACGGTGAGCCTGCCGGCAAAATCCATTGTCACATTAGAAATAAAATAAAGTCAGATTTCAATAAAGATTACCCCGTTAATTACTAGAAGAAAATGAAAATGAAATTATTGACGTTGACGAAAATTGTTTTGTTGGGTAATTTTATCTTTTTGTCTTTATCGATGAGCATGCTCGCTCAAGAATACGAGTTGGTCTGGAGTGATGAGTTTGACAAAGACGGAAAACCGAATCCCGAGTATTGGCGTTTTGAAAAGGGGTTTGTGCGTAATCAGGAATTGCAGTGGTACCAGGAAGATAATGCATATTGCAAGGATGGTATGCTTGTTATTGAAGGCAGACACGAGAAAAGGCCGAATCCCCTTTACGAGAAGGGGAGTACCGATTGGAGAAAATCGCGACCGTTTATCGAATATACTTCTTCTTCGTTGAAAACAGCAGGGAAAAAGGAGTTTTTATATGGACGTTTTGAAATACGAGCACGAATTCCTTTAGCGAGCGGCTCTTGGCCGGCAATTTGGACGTTGGGTACTGCGATGGAATGGCCTTCGTGCGGCGAAATCGATATCATGGAATATTACCGAATAAACAATGTACCTCACATATTTGCCAATGTGGCGTGGGGTACAGATGAGCGGTATAAAGCGGAGTGGAGAACTCAAGCTATTCCTTTTCGTCATTTTCTTGAAAAAAATAAAAATTGGGGTGAGGAATTTCATGTCTGGAGGATGGATTGGGATGAAAATTTTATTCGATTGTATCTCGATGATGAATTGTTGAACGAAGTGTCATTGGATGAAACCGTAAACGGTGCATTGGGTAACTATACCAATCCGTTTAAACAACCTCACTATGTGTTGTTGAATTTGGCACTTGGTGCCAATGGGGGAGAGCCTGAACTGTCGGCTTTTCCCATGAAGTACGAAATAGACTATGTGAGGGTATATCAGAGAAAAGAGCATTGTGTTCGTCCGGAGCAGCTTTGACCGGATGACCGAACTATCAACTTAAAAATCTATTCCTATGATTTCAAAATTTAAATCTACCGGTAAAGATTCGAGTAGCAACATTACTCGTAGAGGGTTTATCTCCATTTGTGCCGCATGTGGTGCATGTATGGCAGCTTCGCCCCTTGCCTTCGGGACGATATCGTGTTCTTCGGGGCAAAAGAAAAAAATGAAAATAAGGATTATTTATTCCTTACATGCGCCGGTTCAATCTCAACCGGATTGGCCGAATATCGGCTTCGATTTTCGACCGGTGATGGAAAATATCGACAATACCCTGAAGCAGAAATTTCCGTCTTTTGAATTTGTCTCGGTGTTAGCAACAGGACCCGAGGATGCGGAAAAAATCCTTGCGGAGGATAAAGAAAGGGGAATAGGGGGATATATTGTTTATCAAATGAATTGTTGGAACAGGGTAGTCCAAACGATTGCAGAATCGGAAAAACCGGTGTTATATGTCGATGTCAAATATGGAGGAAGCGGCGGATTTTTAACATATAATGCAGGTTTTTTGCGGAATAATAAACCGAACGTTGGATATGTTTCTTCTTCGCGAATGGAAGATGTGTTGGCAGGGGTTCGATGCTTTGAAGTAGTGGCGAACGGAGGCACGGCAACTGAATTTGCCGGGGCTGTTACCCGGGAGCGTTTGAAAGTGACCCCTGTGGCAGGAGACTTGACATGCAAAGCCGACAGATTAAAAACGCTATCGGCTGATGAATGTATACGTCGGATGAAGGCATCGAAAATATTGGCTGTTCGCGACCAAAATGAAGGCGTTGGCGAGCCGGTTATGGGAATTCCGCTTGAATACCTGCCATTTTCGGAAATTAACCTTGCCTGGGAAAGGGCAGATAAGGATGAGGCTAAAGCCGTGGCAGAGAAATGGCAAAAGAATGCAAGGAAGGTTATCGACGTATCGATTGAAGAACTCCGGAACTCGGCGGCATTTTATCTCGGGATGAAATCTGTTCTGGAAAAACATCATGCCAATGCCATCACCATCAACTGCCTTGGAGGATTTTATGGAAATCATATTCATGCTTATCCCTGTTTGGGATTTCACGAGTTAACCAACGAAGGTTTGGTTGGAGCTTGTGAATGCGATATCAGTTCGACGGCAACTATGTTGGCATTTGCTACTCTGACGCAGGGACGCCCCGGATACATTTCCGATCCTGTTATCGATACCTCGAAGCGTCAGATCATTTATGCTCATTGTGTTGCTTCCAATAAAATGTTCGGAGCTGAAGGCCCGACGAATCCTTTCGATATCATGACTCATTCGGAAGACAGACAAGGAGCATCGGTGAGGTCGA
>JAQVEB010000023.1 GCA_028698105.1 Petrimonas sp.
GGTTTCGTGCAATTCCGTAGGAATATAACGCAGCGCGTTTTTTAACGCAATTTCGGTTTGAGCGGGTGTCAGTCTGAAACCGCGGTCGGGAGCACGGCGAATACCTTCCCTGAATGCAGGATATTTAGGCAGTTCGGAGGATAAGGTTATTTTCATTTTTATAGATTTTAGTGCCAATCTGCTTGAAACAGGCAAGAAACAAAGACTTTTAGACATCTTTTTGTAAAGAATCGAGGGCTAAAAGCAACTTTCGGATTACAATTTGTAAAGCATTTGCTTAATAATCGGCTGTAAAAGTAGCTAATTTTCGATTTCTTTCCAAAATATTCAGAACACTTTGCAATTTAAATCGGAATTCTTTTTCAAAAAAACAATTATTATCTTTGCATTATTATTTTATCATAATTGTAGTTGCGTAGTTAATAAAACTATTTACAATTAAAACCATCCGACCGATGAGCTACAAACTCGAAATATGCGCTAACTCCGTCGCCAGTTGTGTGGAGGCACAAAAAGGCGGAGCCCACCGTGTGGAACTTTGCGCGGCAATACCCGAAGGCGGCACCACGCCATCGTACGGCGACATTGCCGTAGCAAGGGAATTTCTTAAAGAAACCAAATTAAACGTTATCATCCGTCCCCGCGGAGGCGATTTCCTCTATTCCGAACTGGAACACCGTATCATGCTGAAAGACATTGAAATGTGTCGAAAACTGGGTGTGGACGGCGTGGTGATCGGTTGCCTGACGCCTGACGGCGATGTGGATATGCAAAGAAACCGCGAACTTATTGAAGCCGCCGGCGAAATGAGCGTAACTTTTCATCGCGCGTTCGATATGTGCCGCGACCCGTTTAAAGCGTTGGAGGATATCATTTCTCTCGGTTGCAACATTATTCTTACATCGGGGCAGCAGCCAAAAGCCGAACAAGGTATTTCCCTGCTTAAAAGGCTGGTGGGGAAAGCCGATGAGCGCATCGTTATTATGCCCGGTAGCGGAGTAAACGAAGAAAATATTGCAAAAATAGCGCGTGAAACCGGAGCAACACAGTTTCACTTATCGGCCAGACAACCGGTGAAAAGCCTCATGGCTTACCGCAATCCGGCCGTTTCCATGGGTGGCGTTAACATCACCGTTAACGAATATGAACAAAATATTACCGATGCGGGAAGAGTGCGTGCCACATTGGAGGCATTAAAAGATACTCAGGAACACAAATTATAAATCAATTTATAAAAAACGTATGAAAAAGATCAGAAACATTCTTATGTCTTTGGCAACAGCAGGACTTTTACTTTCATGCAACAACACCAACAAAGGTGCAGAAGAGGCAGATTATCAGGTTATTCCCTTACCGGCAGAAATAACTACTGCACAAGGAAATCCGTTTGTATTGTCCGGCTCTACAAAAATCATTTTTCCCGAAGGGAATGAAAAGATGCAACGCAACGCGGAGTTTTTAGCATCGTATTTAGAAGAAAATACCGGAGTAAAGCCGGCAATTACTTCGGCAACTTCCGATAAAAATGCCATCGTACTCGAACTGGGCTTGCAGAACGAAAATCCGGAGGCTTATCAGGTTACCGTGAGCGAAAACATGATAACCGTTAAAGGAGCAAGCGAAGCCGGCGTTTTCTACGGCATTCAAACCTTACGCAAATCCACACCAGTGAGTAACGGAAATGTATCTTATGCTCCGGCAACGATCAACGATCAGCCCCGATTCGCTTATCGGGGAATGATGCTTGATGTGGCGCGCCACTTCGAGCCGGTGGAATTCGTGAAAAAATACATTGATATTCTTGCCTTGCATAACATTAACCGTTTCCACTGGCATTTAACCGATGATCAGGGATGGCGTATCGAGATAAAAAAATATCCGAAACTCACCCAAATCGGTTCGCAGCGCAAGGAAACCGTTATCGGAAGAAATACGGGCGAATACGATGGAAAATCACACGGTGGATTTTATACGCAGGACGAAATTAAAGACATCGTTAAATATGCCGCCGACCGATATATAACCGTTGTTCCCGAAGTTGACCTCCCGGGTCACATGCTTGCCGCATTGGCCGCGTATCCCGAATACGGCTGCACCGGCGGGCCTTACGAAGTGGCCACAAGCTGGGGTGTTTTCGATGACGTGCTTTGCCCCGGAAAAGATACGACATTCGTCTTTCTGGAAGATGTGTTGACAGAAGTAATGGAACTGTTTCCGTCGAAATACATCCATATCGGAGGCGATGAAAGCCCGAAGGTACGCTGGGAGCAATGTCCCGATTGCCAAAAACGCATCAAAGAACTTGGGCTGAAAGACGGAAAACACAAAAAAGAGTTTTATTTGCAAAGTTATGTCACGGCCCGTATTGAGAAGTTTTTAAACGATCACGGAAGAAGCATTATCGGCTGGGATGAGATTCTGGAAGGCGAACTGGCTCCAAATGCCACGGTAATGTCGTGGCGCGGCATGTCCGGCGGTATTGAGGCGGCAAAAATGAATCACGATGTGATTATGACGCCAACCACCTATTGTTATTTCGATTATTACCAAACACAGGATACCGATAACGAACCGCTCGCCATCGGCGGCTACCTGCCTATTGATAAGGTTTACAGCTTTGAACCTGCTCCCGATGAACTTACACCGGATCAGAAAAAATACATCATAGGTGCGCAAGCCAATTTGTGGACAGAATATATAGACACACCACAACAAGTGGAGTACATGATTTTGCCCCGCCTCGCCGCTATGTGCGAAGTGCAGTGGACGCAACCCGAAAAGAAAAATTACCAGAACTTCTTAAAACGACTTCCCCGTTTACTGGCGTTGTACAACAAATTGGGCTATAACTATGCTACGCATGTCTTTGACCTACAGGCTAAAATGATTCCCAATTTCGAGACGAATTCGCTGGATGTTGAATTGTCCACCATAGACAGCGCAGCCATCTATTACACCCTGGACGGTTCTGAACCTACCGACCAATCCAACAAATACGAGGGCAAATTCAACATCAGGGAAAATACCGAATTAAAAGCCGTAGCGTTACGCGAAAATGGGAGAAAAAGCAAAATCCTCGACGAAAAAGTTGAAGTGGTGAAATCCACTTTCAAACCCGTGAAATTACTGACAAAACCCGCACCCAACTATAAATCAACAGGAGAAGGATTGCTGGTTGACGGATTGCTGGGCAGCAGTTTGAACTATAAAACGGGAAAATGGATGGGATTTCAGGATGAAGATCTCGTGGCGCTAATTGATATGCTGGAACCGACGGAGATATCGAATGCTGAAGTAAGAACGGCGGTGGTAACCGGCGATTGGATTTTTGACGCATCGCAAATTTCGGTAGAATCATCGAACAACGACTCCATATTCACTCCGGTAAACAGCCAAAAATACATTGATGCCCACTCCGAAAACTGGTCGGATGTGGTAACGCACACCTTATCTTTTTCTCCGGTAACAGCCCGTTATTTCAAAGTTACCGTCAGCCCTACCCTCATGCCGGCCTGGCATCCTGGAAAAGGCAATAGAGCATATATTTTTGTTGATGAAATAAAACTGGACTAAGCTCAACAGAATACGCACAAAAAAACCGGGAGCGAAATCTTCCGGTTTTTTGTGTTATACAAAATGCACGTTACATCCATAGGAAAAATATAAATGCACCGGCCACGTAGCCCAGAATGGAAAGCGGCGTAAATCGTTTGAAATAATACATAAAACTGATCTTCTCAAGCCCCATCACGGTTACACCTGTTGCTGAACCGATAATAAAAATACTTCCGCCGGTAACGGCACAATAAGCCAAAAATGTCCAAAAAGAACCGTCGGCAACAAATGACTGAAGATAAGGCGTTACAGCCGATGCCGCATCCACAACCGGATACATTCCCATGGTAGCCGCAACCAACGCTACGTTGTCGGTAAACGAGGAAGCAAGACCAACCAGAAAACTGATCACCGATGGCTGCTTAACTGAATTGGAAAGAAAATCGGCAAAAATGGTCAGCTGTCCGCCCGTTTCCAACGCCGCTACCGACATTAATATGCCTAAAAAGAAAAAGATGGTAGGCAAATCAACCGATCGGAACAATTTCGATATTCTGAGTTTATTGGTATCCTGAATAGTTTTTATGCGTCCGTACATCAAATCGGTATAAATCCACAAAAAAACCAAACCCAACAGTACGCACATGAATGCGGGAAGATGGGTTGTCATCTGAAAAACGGGGACGAGGGCCAATGAAAGAAAACCAATAACGAAAATGGTTACCCTGGAATGGAACGGAATATATTGAACGTAAGCATCTTGCTCTGATACTTCGCTTTCTACGCGTAACTTCGTCCCTTTTTTGAACAACCAAAAATGTGCGATGACCAAAGGAACCAATAAATTTGTGAGCGCCGGAAGAAAAACATGCGTGATTTGATGCGCCGCACCAATATTCCCGCCCGTCCATAAAAGCAAGGTTGTTACATCGCCAATGGGCGACCATGATCCGCCGGCATTGGCCGCGATCACAATGATGGAAGCGTATTTCATCCGGTCGGTTGCATCGGGTACCAGTTTCCGAAGAATGGCAATTAACACGATAGCAGCGGCCAGATTGTCCAACAATGCCGAGAAGAAAAAAGACGATAATCCCATGTACCACAACATCCGGCGTTTATCGGAAGTTTTCAGGTAGTTTGCCACGGCCATGAAGCCGCCATGCTTATCCACAATGTTGACGATCAGCATGGAACACATCACGAAAAACAACGTTTCCGATACGTTGCCCAAGTGAAAAATGAGGGCTCTATCGGTCAGATAACTCAAAACCTGGTCTTTGGTGGACAGTGAAGATAAATTGCTGTTCGCAATAAAACGCAAAAATCCTTCGTTTTGCTTCTCAGCTAAAATATGGACGCCGTTTAACATCAATATCATCCACAGCAAAATAGACATCAGTACAGCAGTTGCCGCCTTGTTGATTCGTATTTTGTCCTCCAGGGCAATCGCTACAATTCCCAGGACAAAAATAACCGGCATAATTAAATACATACAGTCTCCAAAATTTATTTCGCAAGCGAATAAAGCAATTGGATTTCCTGCGCCCAGATGCTGTCGTCGGGGGTTTCCAAGATAAGCGGCATGTCGTCGAAACGCGGATCGTTCATAATGAAGCCAAACAAATCCATGTTCATCAGGCCTTTGCCGATACTGTCGTGACGATCCACGCGCGAAGCCAGTTCTTTTTTGGAATCGTTGATGTGCATTCCTTTTAAATAATGAAATCCAACGATTTGTGCAAATTTAGCGAAGGTTTCATCGAACGCGTCTTTCGTCCGAATTTCATAACCTGAAGCCAATGTGTGAGCCGTATCGAGGCAAACGCCTACCCGACTTTTATCCTCCACTTTGGCGATAATGTGCGCAATTTGTTCAAAGGTGTGCCCAAGATTCGTTCCCTGTCCGGCCGTATTTTCTATCACAGCCGTAACGCCTTTGGTTCTGTCGAGAGCCATGTTTACGGACTCGGCAATGCGGTCGAGACATGCGTCAACGGGTATTTGGTTAAGGTGGCTTCCCGGATGAAAATTAAAGCGATTCAATCCCAGTTGTTCGCACCGCTGCATCTCGTCAAAAAACGCGGAGCGTGATTTTTTCAATCCTTCTTCTTCGGGATGTCCCAGGTTGATGAGATAACTGTCGTGGGGAAGGATATAATCGGGAGAAAAGCCGTATTCTTCGCATCGCGATTTAAACAGATCAATATTTTGTTGCGTGTATGGTGCGGCAAACCACTGCCGTTGATTTTTTGTGAAAAAGGCAAAAGCTTTTGCCCCAATCGCATTTGCGTTCACGGGCGCATTTTCCACGCCGCCCGATGCACTGATGTGTGCTCCAACATACTTCATAATTCTTCGGATTTTTTTTGACTGGTTTAATTTCTTAATTGTGCACAAAGATACGGTTATCTCACTCAAATTGTCATCAAAACGTCAAAAAATATTTTGGAATTCTTTTTCCGGTACGGAGAAAAATAACTAAATTGCATCGTTATTTTTTAAACATCAAATCATCGAAATCATGCTTATTACCACTACAAACACCATTGAAGGAAAACGAATTACGGCCTATTACGGAATCGTGAGCGGGGAAACCATTATCGGAGCCAATATTGTAAAAGATTTTTTTGCATCCATCACCGATATTGTCGGCGGCCGTTCCGGCAAATACGAACAGGTTCTTCGCGAAGCGAAACAGATAGCTTTGCGCGAAATGGAAGAAAACGCCGCAAGATTGGGCGCCAACGCCATTGTTGCTGTTGACCTTGATTATGAAACCATTGGCGATAAGGGGAGCATGATGATGGTTTCCGCATCGGGAACGGCGGTGAAAGTGGAATGAAGAATAGCATTATATCTCTGATAATCAAATAATAAAATAAGAAAAACACTACAAAACATGAAAAAGATAAACCGACGCGATTTTTTAAGTTACACCGGTTCGGCAGTGGCATTTACTATTCTTCCGAGAAACGTGCTCGGAGGAGCCGGATTTGTTGCGCCAAGCGATAAAATAACCCTTGGCCTTATCGGTGCGGGGATGCAGCAAATGGGTGAACTGGTAAGCTTGATTCCCGACGAACGGATTCAGGTTGTTTCCGTTTGTGATCCCAACAAATATCCTATCGGATACCGGCAATGGGGTGCAGGAAACGGATTAAAAAACAGCGTGCGAAAACTGCTGGGTGACTCATGGTGGGGAGGTGAAGTAAACGTAACGGCAGGTAGGGATTGCGGGCAGAGTTTCGTGAATCAGTATTATGCTAAAAAACGAAACGTAAAAAACTATTCGGCTTGTAACGCTTATTCGGATTTCCGGGAGATGTTGGAAAATGAGAAAAACATGGACGCGGTAAAAATTATCGTTCCCGATCACGCGTATCCGCCCATCATCATCAGTTCACTAAAAAAGGGTAAACACGTTATTGCCCACAAGCCGCTGGGGAACCGTGTTTCTGAAACAAGAGCGGTTTTTGATGCCGTAAAGGCGAATCCTCATTTAACTACACATATGTTGGCTTGGGGGCCAATACATGACAGGTACGAAACCGTGAAAAAATGGATTGACAGCGGCGTGATCGGCAAATTGAAGGAAATACACAACTGGTCTTACAGGCCGGTGTGGCAGCAATGGCAAACCTATTTTGCCGAAAGGCCGGAAATCCCGAAAGGATTCGACTGGGATTTATGGTTAGGCGCCTGGCCCGACAGGCCTTATCATCCCAATTACACGCACACCGTATATCGCGGTTGGTATGATTTCGGGGCCGGTAGCATTGCCGATATGGGTATCTACAGCCTCTGGCCTCTGTTTACGACTTTTGGCGTGGATGCACCACCCTATTCGATAGAAACAATGGGCACTACGACCAAAACAATTGGCGAGCACGACGAAATGAAAGATGTCCCCAACAACGTTGCTTTTCCCTTATCATCGGTTGTCAGGTGGAAATTTGCCGCTTCAAAAGGGACAGGCCCGTTCGATCTTTTCTGGTACGATGGCGGCATGAGGCCTCCCACTCCGCCCGAAATTGAAATAGACAACAAAGAGCTGGAAAGCGAAGGGATGATGTTTGTGGGCGATAAAGGGAAGATTCTGGGCGGTTTCCGATGCGAAAATCCGGTCATTATCCCCGAATCCAGAATGATGGAAGTAACCGAAATGAAAACACTGGAAGAGCCTCGTCCGGAAAGAAATGCAACAGACATCTGGATTGATGCCATTCTGAACAAAAAACAATCACCGGGCAATATGTTGGATTCGTGGCCGATCATCGAAACGGCACATCTGGCAACCGCTGCTTTCAGAACCGGTAAGAAAATAATATACGATCACAAGAGTATGAAAATCACCAACATTCCCGATGCCAACAAATATCTGTACCGGTCGGAATACCGGAAAGGCTGGGAAATTTAATCTGTAAAAAATTATCATTTAAAAATCAACAAATATGAAAAATGTTACCCGACGCGGTTTCATCGAAAAATCGCTTGCTATCGGAGCCGGAACTTTTATCGCTCCTTCCATTCTGAAAATGCAGTCTGCTCAGGCTACACCTATGTCCGAATCGGCATGGATAGGCAAAAACGATATTTCTCTTGCGCAATGGTCATTAGTGGACGAAGTAAGAAGCGGTAAATGGAAAACGCTGGATTTTCCGAGGATTGCCCGCGAAGATTTCGGACTGAACGGAATTGAATTCGTGAACACGCTTTTTGAAGTTCCCATTGCCAATTACCTGAATCAATTGAAAAATAATGCTGCTGATCAAGGTGTTAAAATGGTTTTGATAATGGTGGATGCCGAAGGTGAAACCTGCACACCATCCAAAGAAGAACGAAAGCAAACCTTAATCAACCACCGTAAATGGATCGATATCGCGCAATACCTCGGTTGTCATGCCATTCGTACGAACTGTATCGGTGCAAAGGATATCGACAAAACCGAAGCGCTTAAATGGGCTGCTGAAACCTACAATATGATGCTCGAACATGCTGTTCCTGCCGGAATCAGTATTTTAATAGAAAATCATGGTGGGGTATCCAACGATGCCGACTGGATTGTATCACTGATGAAGGAAGTCAACAGCAAATATTTCGGCGTTCTGCCCGATTGGAGAGAACCGGGTTCACAATTCGATAATGTAGGGTTCCTACAAAAGACACTTCCTTACGCCGGAGGAATGTCGTTCAGAAATCAACCGTCGGACGCACTCACCGAAAAAATGATAAAGATGACTTACGATGCCGGTTTCAGAGGCTGGTACGGAATTGAATCTTCAGGACGCGAAAATATCAAAAAAAGCAAAGAATTATTATTGAAGTACTTACCGATGTAATCTTTTTTGATTCATGGATGAAACAATTTACTCCCGAAGAAAATTCATAAAAACACTCAGCATCGGTGTGGGCAGTTTACTGCTGCTGCCAAGATGTACATTTAGTAAGGCTTCCGACTGGAGATTTTTCACAAACGAAGAAGGCGCGCTGGTAGATGCCATTGTGGAGCAAATAATTCCAACCGATGAATGGCCGGGGGCCAAGTACGCTATGGTAACCAACTTCATCGATAAGCAATTAGTCGGACCTTACACAAGACATCAGGAGATTTATCGAAACAGCCTTTCGGCTATTCAAATAGCTTGCAAAAAAGCTTTTAGCAAGAAATTCGAGGAGCTGGCCTGGGATGAACAAACCGATTTTCTGGTAAGCCTGGAGAAAAACGAAATCGCAACTAAGGTGCTCGATAAATCTGTTGCCAACGGAAATCCAATCCGCGATGCAGATAAAGCTATTATTGAAAATTGGCTGAAAAGCAACTTCTTCAGCCTGATTCGAAACCACACGATGCAGGGTTTTTACGGAAGTCCGCGCCACGGGGGCAATTACAAATTCGTCAGTTACCGGATGATCGGTCTGGATCCGTATCCGATCATGGGCCAAAACCGATATAAAGCAAGCAGCAATGGCCAATAAACACGTAAACGCAATTGTAGTAGGCTCCGGCGCCGGTGGCGGCGTAGTTGCCAAGGAACTTAGTGTAGCAGGAATGTCCGTTGTGTTATTTGAGCGCGGCGGATGGGCAAAATACGACGATCACGACCAGGACGAACTGTTCTCGCAACGTACGACCGTTCTTGGGAATGCTTACGGGCCGGATAATATCCGCTATAAACGCGTAAGGATGTGGAGTGAAGGAGAAAAAACCATTGTATTGCCAAACGAAGGCGGATACGGCAACAACGCCGCCTGCGTAGGATCGGGAACCGTTAGTTACGGAGCGATGGCCTGGAGATTTATGCCGGAAGATTTCAAAATGAAATCCACGTACGGCCACGTCGAAGGAACCACGCTGGAAGACTGGCCTATCAGTTACGAAGACCTGGAACCTTGTTACGAAAAAGCCGAATGGGAAATCGGCGTGGCAGGCGACGACAGCCTGAATCCTTTCGCACCGCCGCGCAAAAAACCTCAACCGATGCCTCCTTTCGAGCACAACAAAGAGGCACAACTACTCGAAGTTACAGCCAAACGATTAGGATGGCATCCTTTTCCGATACCTATGCTCCGAAATTCCATTCCTTACGGTGGGCGTCCGCAATGCTACAGAATACGCGGCTGCGTCGGATTTGCCTGTCCCGTAAACGCTAAATGCGGAACGCACAACACCGTTATTCCCGTTGCAATAGCGACCGGAAATTGTGAACTGAGAACCCATTGCGTGGTAAGTGAAATAAACGTGGATGATTCGGGTAAGATCACCGGAGTAACATACTTTGATGAAAAAAACAAAAAACAAACCCAAACCGCAGATATCGTAGTTGTAGCCGGAAGTGCAACCGAAACTGCCCGGTTGCTCCTTAACTCGAAATCGAGTTTTTTTCCAACCGGTATCGGAAATGAAAACGATTGGGTGGGCAGAAATCTTCAGGATCATGCTTATTGCGGAGCCAACGGAATATTCGATCATGATATCTACGACGACAAAGGCCCGGGCGCTTCCATTGCCATCAGCGATTTTAATCACCACAACCCAGGTATTGTTGGCGGTGGAGTAATCTGCAATGAATTCAACGCACTTCCCTATCTTTTTACCGGTATCCGACCGCCGGGTGCCGCGAGATGGGGAGCGGAACATAAAAAATTCCAGCGCGAAAATTACAAGCGCATCGGCAGGGCACAAGGCCCGTATCAGGAACTTCCCACTTTCGACGGACGTGTGGATGTGGACAACACGGTAAAAGATTTCTGGGGAATACCGGTGTGCCGCTTATCGGGCAAAGCCAGCATAAAAGACGCCGACGGCACTGCTTTTATGGCCGATAAGGCCGAAAAATGGCTGCTGGAAGCAGGAGCTATACAAACGTGGAAAACCGGCGTCGTTACCGGCGAAAGGCCGGTTGGAGGAGGGCAACATCAGGCCGGAACCTGCCGCATGGGAAATGATCCGAAAACATCGGTTTGCGATAAATACGGCAGGGTGCACAGCACTCCGAACGTTTTCGTTGCCGACGGAAGTTTACACGTTACCAACGGAGGATTTAATCCGGCGCTCACTATCATGGCACTGGGCTACTGGGTAGGCGGATATATTGCCGGTGAATGGCTGAAAGGCAACCGATTTAAATAGATGGCTATGGAAAACAAAAAATCCCGTAAGTCAAACTTCGTTACCGTTTCGATTATCATATTGGTCGGTATTATCCTACTGTTCAGCAGTTTTTACACCTACTGGAATGCTGCTCCCGCCGAACAAACGTGCGCATCGTGTCACGAAATTTCTTTGCGGGTTACTTCCCTATCCCATTCGGCTCACCGTGAAGTATCGTGTAAGGAGTGTCACGGAACGGCGTTAAGCAACGGACTTCATAGCCTGAAAGAAAAATCAATGATGATTGTTGAACATCTTCGGGGTAAAAACGCCGACGAAGTAAGGATGAATGAAGAGCAATACCTGACAGTTATGGAGAATTGTAGGCGATGCCATACATCGGAGTTTTCGAACTGGAAATCGGGAGGTCACTCCGCCACGTATACCGATATCTTTTTGGATGAGAAACACAACAGCGTTGAACAACTGAATTACGACTGTTTACGCTGTCACGGAATGTTTTACGAAAACTCCATTGATGAACTGGTGGACAATCGAACCACCAAAGGTCCCTGGAATCTGACAGACAAGAAAAAGGCAACTCAAGCTACTATAACCTGTTCTGTCTGCCACAGCATACACACCGATGGAGATATTAAACAAACTCCCGATTACGCAAATCCGGCGGAAATATTTTATGATCGAAACAGTAAAGTTCCCGAAGTAAGTTTTTACGTCAGAGCAGAGAAAACACACGTACCGGTAAATTTACTATCCAAACCCAAAATCACGCATGAAGGGGAAGAAATAATGGTTTCGGATGACCCGTTAATGCGAAATTGTGTCCAATGCCACGCTCCAAATTCGTTTCACATATCCGCCACGAGTGACGACCGCACTCCGCGCGGCGTACACGAAGGTTTGTCATGCATGGCCTGCCACGAACCGCACAGCAACGATGCGCGAAACAGCTGCATCAAATGCCATCCGGCAATCAGTAATTGCAATCTGGATGTTACCACCATGAATACTACGTATGCCGATGCCGACAGCCCGAATAACATCCATTGGGTTTCCTGTATCGATTGCCATACGGATGGTTCAAAGAAATCCGTTTTCGAAAAGAATAAACCGGTTTTGCGTTGATCCCGAATAACGGGGCTTTACGCGTTGATTTGAGGATGATTATCCGTTGCTTTTGGGAAAGTGATAAGGAAAGCCAAGCCGCCTTCGTTCCTCTTTTTCGCAACTATGCTGCCATGGTGGAATAATACGGCATTTTTTACGATAGAAAGTCCCAGGCCCGAACCGCCCGTGTTACGCGTGCGTCCTTCGTTCACGCGATAAAAACGCTCAAAAATGCGCACCAGATGCTTTTCTTCCACGCCTACGCCCGTATCGTAAAACTCAAAGTAGTAGGTATCTTCGGTTTCGGTATAGCAACGAACTGTTGCTTCTATTTTTTCTCCGGCATACGCCAATGAATTTTCAGCTAAATTACGGAAAATGGAATACAACAGCGTTCGGCTTCCGTTTATTGTCACCTGGTTTCCCATATCAATGACAAAACGTGCTTTTTTCTCCCGAAAGCGACTCTCCAAATCCGATTTAAGTTCTTCCAACAATTCTTTCATATTCACCGCTTCGCGTTGAAAACGGTCGGGAGCTTCCTCAATTTTCGTCAAGAGACTGATATCCTGTATCAGTTCCGATAAACGCATGGTCTGAATGTGGGCGCGCTCCAAGAAAATATTCCGTCTTTCCACATCGTCCGCCTTCAGTTCCTGAATGGTTTCGATATAGCCCCTGATGCTGGTTACCGGTGTGCGCAATTCGTGCGCGATATTGTTGGTCATTTCCTGTTTCAGCAGACGGGTTTTTTCGGCTTTGGTAATGTCGCCGATGTATAATTCAAAACTTTTGTCATCAAAAATCAGGATTCGCAGATTGTATTTTTTACCGTTCTTTTCAATTTGCTTTGTAAACATGTTTTCATCCGCCGGCCGTTGATCCAAAAAATAAATTACATCGGCAAAGCTGGGTTCCACCAACGCATATTCCTCATCCTGAGTGGGTTCGTCTGCAATCGCGTTCAGGTATTGCAGAAAATGCGAATTGGCATATATTTTCTTTCGTTTTTTTGAGAAAATGGCAATTCCTTCTTCGGAATACTGAAAATGCTGCAACAGTTTCTCACGTTCGGTAGCAAGTTTTTTACGGTTTTCCTGCAGCAGGTTGTAATTTTCGATAATATCGGAGCTAATCTCTCCCACTTCATCATCGGCATAGATAACGGGATCCGTAATCGGTTCGCCATTTTTCAATCCCTGCGAAAAAGCCCTTAATTGCTGGATGGATCTCGAGAAACGATTGGCAAAATAATTCATCATAAAAACCGAAACCTGAAAGAACAACGCGATAAAATAAACAAAACTGTTGTTGGAGCTTAAGAAAGAACGCACTTTCAGGTTGTAGGGCATGGCTATACGCACGAAATATCCCTCCTTATATGCTTTCGCATAGTAAAGATACTTGATGTTGTTGCTCGCCGAGATACGGATGTTACTGCCCGTGTGTTTAGCGATAGCTTTTTGGATTTCGGGACGATGCAAATGATTTTCCATTCCTCCGGCATCCAGGCGATTATCGAAATGCACCACTCCCGCCGTGTCAATAACCGTAAGCCGCACATCGTCGGGGAAATAGGAAAGAATGCCGTTGGTCAGCGCAAGACTATCTTTGATATACAGGTTGTTCTTAACCACAAAGCTATGAACCGATTCAGCATAAATATCCATGATATTTTCCAGATTCTTCACGCGTTCGCGTTTCAGTTGGTGTTGTTCAAAAAGGACAATGCCAACCGTAAAAAACGTGATGATAATGGAAAAATAGACGAATATTTTTCTCCTGTATGAAAGTTTTGTGCGCATTATTTGATTTTCGAGTCAAAATCGAGGTAATAGCCGAATCCGGAGCGGTTTACAATAAGAGCAGAATAATCGCCCAATTTTTTACGAAGGCGAGTGATGTGCACATCCACCGTGCGGTCGAGCACGAATTCGTTATCGCCCCAAACGCTGTTTAGTATCTCACTGCGAGTGAGCACATTGGGAGCCGATTGCGCCAAAAGGGTAAGTATCTCGAACTCTTTTTTCGTAAGCGAAACCTCTTCATCTTTTATGGTAACACGATTCGTGGTGACGTCCACAACCAGATCGCCTTTCACCCATCGTGTTTCAGCATCGGCGTTCGCTTGCGAACTGCGTTTAAGAATAGCTTTCACGCGGGCTTGCAATTCTTTCACCGAAAATGGCTTCGCCATGTAATCATCGCCTCCCAGCGAAAAACCGGTGAGCATATCGTTTTCGGTATTTTTTGCCGTCAAAAAAATAATGGGAACGGGGTTATCGTTTTTGCGTACTTTTTCGGCCATCTTAAAACCAGACATGCCTCCCATCATCACATCCAAAATAATCAGGTTATGCACGTCGGTCAGCTTGTCGAGCGCTTCTTCTCCCGAATACGCCACATCCACAATGTATCCTTCGTTTTCAAGATTAAACTGCAGGATTTCACAAATATCTTTCTCGTCATCTACCACTAAAATTCTTGCATCCATAAAATAAATGTTAGGTGTTGATCGCTTTTATTTTTCTCTACCTTCCGAACACGCGTGTAAAAATACGAAAATATTTCCACATCACTTTACGTTTACTTTTTTGCCGACAATAACCGTCTGCATCGGCAGGTATTTATTCCTTTGATTTACAAAGTATAGAATCCATAATTTTGGTGCAAAATTACAATACTTATATTACAGGGTTGTTACGAAAAGGTTACAAAATTGTTAAGTTTGACTTCGGATTGCTGAAATTCACTGAAAATAATTTTAGCGGAGAAATGCCGAGGTATATAAAATACTTATAAATAATTAAATATTAGAAACTTAATAATTATTTTAATTAGAATGATTCCATCTTTTTACGACGTTAAATTAATTTAACGCGTTTTGCGAATAATTCCTTCCCTATCGGTGTAATTTTGCCTACAAAATTTAAAAATCGCAAATATATGTTTACATTGTCGCACGTGCATCCCATGTTGGTTCACTTTCCCATTGCATTGCTAGCCGCAGGTTTTTTGCTTGAACTTGTTTATCTGTTCAGAAAAAAAGAAGTATGCCTCACGAAGGCCGGATTTTATCTGCTCGTTTTAGGCGCATTAGCAGCCATGATAACCTGGCTTTCAGGAATGTTTTTTACCGGTGAGATGGAAGGCGCTGCCGGCCAGGTGCGCGAAACGCACGAACTTTTCGCTACCATAACGATGTCTTTGGCCGTAATTGCCGCCATAATCCGTATATATCTTGCGGTTAAGAAAAAAGAAGACAACAAAACATTAAAAAATGTGGCTTTTGCGATTTACGCAGCTGCCACAATCAGCGTTTTTCTCACCGGGTTCTACGGTGGAACGCTCGTTTACAATTACATGATGCCTTTATAACGTTTAATAATTAAAAAAAGAAAAAAGTAAAATGAAAAAGTATGTATTTATTTTTCTGGCTCTTGCAGCCACAGTTGCGTTCACAAGCTGTACGCAAAAACCTGTAAAAACAATTACAGACCTCAAGGAAGGAATAAAAGGAGAAACCACGGCAAGCGCCAAATATGCTGCTTTTGCACAAAAAGCCCGTGAAGAAGGAAACGACACCATTGCCAAATTATTTGATGCCGCTTCGAAAGCTGAAGACGTACACGCAGCCAATCACACAAAAGTGTTGGAAAAACTCGGCGAAAAAATGGAAGCTTTCACTCCCGAATTTGAAGTAAAAACAACTGCCGAAAACCTTCAGGCTGCCATTGATGGTGAAAGTTACGAAAACACCACGATGTACCCCGGTTTTATTAAAGATACCGAAGCAGAAAAAGTGCCCGACGCGGTAAAATCGTTTACATGGGCAATGGACACCGAAAAGAAACATGAAGCATTCTACAAAGATGCTCTTGCTGCATTGCAGGCAGGAAACGAAAGCACGCTTCCGGCCGGATATGAAGTTTGTCCCGTTTGCGGCAACACTTATGCAGAAGGAAACGTGGATGCGAATTGTGCATTCTGCCAGACTCCGAGCGATAAGTTCGAAAAAATATAAACCGCTCACAGGTTTATACAAAAAAAGCTGAATCTGCTTGATTCAGCTTTTTTTATGCGATATTCTTGCGGATTTAAGTATCATCAAACAATTATTGCTATGTTTTAAGTAACGAGTACAAATTAGTTGATGTTATTAGTTAGAATTCTCGCAACAGGTGATGATAGATGCCCAACGGGCAGGAGAGGCTGGAGAGGGGTTGGGGGTGAGGCCAAGGGAGGATTACGGGCTCATATTCATTCAACTTATTCCAATCAATAATAACAACTAAATTCTGTCCGATACTTACTTTTTATTTTTTGTTTTATGTTACTTAAAGCAGCGGAAGGCGAAACAACCGGGCAATAACCGTATGTATCAAAGCCATGGGAATATAAAGAATAGTGATGAGGTAAAGGCCTGTTTCGTATCCAAGGGAACTTCTTGTGTCGGGCTTCGCGTTTGGGCGAAAACGATTCAGAAACGACCCGAGCGGAATGCCATACGTGTTACCGATGGTAATCATCCGTATCGCGCCAAGCACGCCTTTGGCTTTTGGTTCGCCGTACCGGCTGATGATGCTTTTCCAGGCTTCTTTCGAAGGTTTTCCACGCTCTTCGGCGTAATGCTGTGCAAACATCACTCCCGGTAATTCATCGGCTGGCGTCGCCTCCATTTGCCCCAATAAAATAGCGCGGATTTCATCGGCCGACAAACCTGCCTGCAAAGCCATTTTCGTGTGGCCGTATGTGCACATCGGGCAGTTGTTCACCTCGGTAACGGCGAGCATGAGCCGCTCCTGAAACTGTTCGGTAACCAATCCCGATTTTCGTGCTTTCGAAAAATGCCTTACACTCCTAAATCCGTTGTAAAGCGCCGTATATGCTTCGCCCAATGTGTAAAGATTGCGCCCTGTTCTCATTCTGTTGCTGTATTGAAGCCACAAAGGTAATGAAACGGAATGAATTTATCGCGACCTAAAAACACCGATTGTTAAATACATCAGAAATCATTTATTCCGAATAGATTTTTATATCTTTACCATTCAAAAAAACACATTTATTCTGTAAACACATAAATTCTTATCCCGATGAAATCGTTTTTTGTTTTTCTCGCTTGTTTTTTTGGTGTTGCTACCATTGTTTTTTCGCAACAAATCAATGTCGTGTACATCGGTAACAGCATAACGCAAGGCGTTATACTGAAAGATCCGCAGCACAATTCACCTCCGGCGTGGTCGGCAAACTGGTTGCAACAACAAATCATC
>JAQVEB010000289.1 GCA_028698105.1 Petrimonas sp.
TTTACGCAACAAAAAGGTTCGCCATATAAACAAAGGACGAAAAGAGAAACGGGCGATTGTTGCGCACCGGACGTCTCTGCGGCCCTTGAAACATACGGTGGAGCGTTATAAGGACGTGTTCTCGGCTTTGGGTTACTCATTCGAAATGCAATTTACTTCATACTTTGCCGATAAACCGGTGAAGGCTTCTTTGCCCGACTCACTTTTGTTTGATTCCTCACGAAAAAACATAGGCATAGCTCCTTTTGCGAAATACAGAGAAAAGACTTATCCGGTTGAACTCATGGATAAAGTAATTGAATTATTGTCGGCGAAGGTGCAAGTTAAATTATATCTCTTTGGTGGAAAGGATGAGACAGAAGTGTTGCAAGCCTGGGAAAAAAAATATCCGAACGTTGTTTCGGTTCACGGAAAAGTTTCGCTCGAAAAAGAGTTGATATTAATGGACGGACTTGATGTAATGCTCTCCATGGATTCTGCAAATATGCATCTGGCCTCACTCACAGGGACGCCTGTAGTTTCAATCTGGGGCGCCACGCATCCCTATTTGGGCTTTTCCGGATTTAATCAACCTTCCGGAAATGAGGTGCAGGTAGCGTTGAATTGCCGTCCGTGCTCGGTTTTCGGAAATAAACCGTGCCATCGCGGCGATTGGGCGTGTATGCGGAATATAAGCCCAAACGTTGTGCTCGAAAAAATAAACGCAATTTTAGAGCTGTCGTAAACTCTGTGCAATTTCATTTAACAAGTTCTTTATATATGTTGTGAAGCTGATCCGCAATATGTTTATCGGAAAATTGACGAACATATTTTCTTCCTTCTTCGATCATCAATTTGCGCAGGGAGCCATCGGAAAATACCTTTTCTATAGCATTGGCAAGTGCTTTTTCGTCATTCGGATCAATATATATCGAATGTGTTCCGCCCGATTCCTGCAAACAGGAACTTGCCGACGCAATTACCGGAGTGCCGGAGTGAAGTGCTTCGATAACCGGAATACCGAATCCCTCAAAAAGAGACGGATACACAAAAACCGACGCCGTTTGATACAATGCCGGCAAATGGATGAAAGGTACTTCGTGGAGTAGTTTTACCCTGTTCGATAGGTTATTGAGGGCAATGTAAGACAAGACTTCTTCGGTATATGCTGTTTTTTTCCCAACGGCCACCACGTAAATATCACTCGGCAAATAACGAAGCGCCTTAACCAAAAGCAGCAAATTTTTTCTTTCCTCAATGCTGCCTACACTCAATACATAACGTTGAGGAAGTTGATAAATTTCACGTATTTTCTGTTTTTCTACTTCATTCACAGATGATTGGAAAATCTTATCGCAATTTTGGTACACCACCTGAATTTTCTTTTCAGGTATGGAAAAAAAATCAATTATATCGCGCTTTGTTGTTTCACTTACGGCGATAATGAGATTGGCGTTTTTACATGCTTTTTTAAATTTATAGGTGTAGATGGCGCGATCAATCGGTTTATAATAATGAGGATAACGAAGAAAGATCAGATCGTGTATGGTGACTACGGAAGGAATACCCGTTTTTTTTATCCCAAAGGGCAGCTCATTGCTTAATCCGTGGAAAAGTTGAATTTTATCGCTGCGCAGCGTGTTAAGGATACTCTTTGAGCGCCAAAATGCGGGGAATTTTTTGTCAATGAATTTGTCGGGAAAAGAAAAAGTAGTGTTTTTTGATGCGTTTATTTTATTTCTTAGTTGCTCTTTCCCTTTGGATGGCGAGTAAAGAATGTACTTGTCTTCAGGAAAATATACCGATAATGCGTTTACAATAAAACGACTGTAGTTGCCCAATCCGGTGGTGTTATGCGTGATGCGTTTTGCATCGAAACCAATTATCATTTGCGGGTTGTTTTTTTTCGGAGTTTATTCCAATAGATCACAAAATAAAGACGGGGTAAGAATGTTAATTTTGTAACGAAATTATCGAGTTCATTTATGATAGCAGCATTTTCCAATAATCCCTTCACACGCTGTGTGTTTGAAATGCCCGACCTGTCAAAAATGGTTATCGGGATATTCGCTTTTTGAAAGGTTGATTTATTCAGAATCAACTGTTTGAAAAATTTGAAATCGGCCGACAAACAATATTTCTCATCAAATAAGTATTTTTTCAACACTTTTGTTTTTGTGAAAACGGCTTGATGGCAAAATGGCATGCGATGAATATTTTTTATAACATGAGGAGATTTTTTTAACGATAAGTTTCCTGCTTTATTCGTGTAGATATCACCGTAAACCACATCGCAGTTTTTGTTTAAAAATTCTGCCGTTTTACGTAATACGGTGTGATCAGCGAAAACATCGCCCGCATTCATGAAAATTGTCCATTCCCCTGAACACAACCCAATGGCTTTGTTCATTGCATCGTATATTCCGGAATCTTTTTCCGAAAGGAAAATATTAATGTTGGAGCTGTATTTTTTGATGATCTCGAAAGTTTTGTCACCCGATTGACCGTCTATAACAATGTATTCAAACGACGTATAATCTTGTTCGATAACGCTTCGCAGAGTTTTTTCGATAGTTGATCCGGCATCTTTGCAAACCGTAACTACCGATATTAATACGTTTTTAGAATCATTGGTTTTCATTCAGCATCTGTTCAATTTAAATTAGTCAAAAAGTACCTGCTCTTCGTATTCATTTCACAAAGTTAATTTTTTTAGCGGTATGTCGGCAATGGTTTTTTTGTTTTGTTTGAAAATCCGTCGTAAAATACCGTCTCGTTTACCCGAAAATTGTGATCAACTAATTTTTTTGTGTAACTCAAAACAAATGCTTATCTTTGTATTTACGTTTTCATCTCGGGGTTGACCGGTTTTGACAGCGGGTAGAAGAGGTTTGTAAGCATGCAGTGCGTTGTCGGTTTGCACTTTAATCTCAGTCGTCAAAAACAATAACTGGCAATAACAATTACGCTCTTGCTGCGTAACCGAAGTACAGTAGGTTAACCGCTTAATTCCGGCCAAGGTGCCGGAACAAGACATCACCCGGAAGCTGTGGCTCCGAAGCGTGCCGATCAGGTGGTGCAGGTAAATCGGAGATAGGATGGGAGAGGCTTTGGCTCCTTTCCGAAACTAAAAAGATAAGGATTGAGTTTGGTGTCTTCAGTCGCGCTCTTTCCCGACAATTAAAATGAAGATAAGCATGTAGAAAGCGGATTGCTTCCTCGTTTGGACGAGGGTTCGAGTCCCTCCAGCTCCACTGAAAAAGCTCACATTCAATTTAGGATGTGAGCTTTTTTTTGTGCGAACCCGCTATGCCTGAATTCAAAAACTTTCCAACCACTTTTTTAACTCCATTATAAACTGCTGTTTGTACTTAAACGAGTCGCGGTTTCCAAAACCGTGGCCGCCCGATGGGTATAGCAGGAACGTTACGGGAACGTTATTTCGTTGCAACGCTTCCGCATAGCGGAAACCGTTGGCAGGAGGAACCACGTTATCGTCAGCGGCAAAAATAACGAAAGCGCGCGGTGTTTGGTTAGTTACCTGTTTCTCATTGGAATACAGATCAACGATTTCCGTGGAAGGATCGTCGCCGAGCAAATTTTTTCTCGAGCCGGCGTGCGTGAAACTTATCTCCATTGTGATCACGGGATACAACAATATCTGAAATGCCGGCCGATCGGCGCCGGTTGTATGCGTAGCATACGTTGAGGCCAGGTGGCCTCCGGCCGATGATCCCATGATCCCTATATCTGACGTGTTTATCTTCCATTCCGATGCATATTGTTTCACCAAATCGAAGGCAGCTTTTACATCGGTAAACGGAACCGATGAATTGCCTTGCGGCATGCGGTATTTCAGCACGGCAAAAGCTATTCCCTTGCTCAAAAAATACGGAGCCCAGTCGAATCCCTCATGAAATACCGCCAAACCCTGATAACCGCCACCCGGCAGCGCGATGACCATTCTTCCGGTAGCTTTAACCGAGTCAGGGAGATAAACACGTAACGAAGGGGCAAGCATTCCG